>DATMMM010000181.1:0-31771 GCA_035569735.1 Allostellaceae bacterium
AGCAGCGCCACCCAGCGGGCATAGCGCACCACGCCGTCGAAGGCGTCGCCGTGCAGGATCAGCATGCGCCGTCCGTCCGCGGTGGTATGGATCGCCTCGTCGAGGAGCCAGACGCCGCCCAGCTGCAAATCGACGTAATCGCGCAGCCACTCGTCGTGGTTGCCGGGGATGTAGAAGACCTTGGTGCCTTTCCGCGCCTTGCGCAGCAGCTTCTGGATGACGTCGTTGTGCGATTGCGCCCAGTACCAGGAGCGCCGCATGCGCCAGCCGTCGACGATGTCGCCGACGAGATAGAGGTACTCGGATTCGTTGTGCTTGAGGAAATCGAGCAGGAAATCGGCCTTGCAGCCGCGCGTGCCGAGGTGGATGTCCGAAATCCAGATCGAGCGATAGCGGTGCGCTGGGTCGATGTAGTTCACCGGTGATTTTCGCTCCACGCGGGCTTGTCAAGAAATCGTGGGTCGAGCAAAGTGCAACACAACATCTCGCCCTGGGTCGGGCAAGCTCTTACTCGATCGGCGTTGCGGCAGAATTACTCTTGCATGACGGTTCCGTGACAGTGGCGTCCGCGGCTGCCGAGCGCCGCCGGCTCCTGGTGATTTTCAATCCGGTCGCGGGTCGCGGCGCGCGCGCGAAACTGTCGCGCGCGCTGGCGGCGCTGGACCGTCTGGGTGTCGCGGTGACGTTGCGCGAGACCGCGGCGCCAGGCGATGCCGAGGCCTTCGCGCGCGAGGCGAGCCGCCCCGCCTTCGACGGCGTCGTGATCGCCGGCGGTGACGGCACCCTCAACGAAGCCGTGAACGGGCTCGAGGATGCGAGCCTGCCGATCGCCGTCTTCCCGTTCGGGACGGAGAACGTGCTCGCGCGCGAGATCCGTCTGCCGCGCAATCCCGAGCGCGCCGCCGAGATTGCGATGCGGGGGCCCGCCCGGCCGATCTCCGTGGGCGAGGTCGTCTTCGAGGATCGCACGGCCGCGCGCCGGTTCCTGCTCATGACCGGCGTCGGCTTCGACGCCGAGGTGGTGAGCGGTCTCGACCTCGACCTGAAGCGCCGGATCGGCAAGCTCGCCTTCGCCTGGAGCATCCTGCTGCGGCTCTGGCGCTATCGCCCGGTCGAGTATGCGGTCGCGGTCGAAAGCGCCGCGGGCCCGGCGCGCTACAGCGCGGCTTCCGCCATCGCCTCGAAGGCGCGGTTCTATGCGGGTCCCTTCGTGCTGGCGCCGGCCGCCGCGCTCGCCCATCGGAGCTTTCAACTGGCGCTTCTGAAGCGGCCCGGCCGAGCCGCGGCACTCACCTGTCTGCTGGCACTCGTCGGCGGATTTCTGCACCGACTCCGGCAGGTGGAGATCGCCACCGTCACGTCTGCCACCTTCAGCCGCCCCGCGGGCGCGCCCGTGCAGATCGACGGCGATCCGCTGGGGCATCTCCCCATCACCGTCCGCATCGCCGAGCGCCCGCTGCTGCTGGTCTATCCCTAAGTCTTGGGTCCGAGTCGGGCGCTGGTGTGGAGAGCTGGCCGCTCGCTAGCGCTAAGCAAAGCGCCGAAAAACGGCGAGTCGCGGGGCATAATAAATCTGTCATCGCGGCGAGATAGACCTGACGCCAGATTGCGCAGGAGAAGCGATGGGCGTTGCAGCAGCCACTCTCGACCCGCTACCGCTCGATACGGGTTCGGCTCCGGCGCTGGAGGGCGATGCTGCAACGGGCCTTGACCTCGTGACGCTCTGCATTCTCGCCGTCAATCGACTGGCACCAGCGACGCTGCGTTCCGTCACCTTCGGCAAGGCGCTCAAGGTGGTGGTGCCGGACCCGCAAGTCGGCGCGGTGTTCCGCGCGGCGCTCGAGCGGATGGGTGCCACGCGCAGCACCGACCGACTCATCGAGATCGTGGTCGAGGCGAACGCCCGCCCAAGCTGAGGCAGGCCGCGCGTCAGCCCGCGCCGGCGCGTTTTCTCTTGAGGACACCCGATGCTGTGATCACCTCGGCAATCGCCGAGGGATTCTGCGGCGCCATGACATGGGCGCCGGCGACGCCGGGGATCTCTGTGAATTCCTGCAGGAGCTCGATACAGAGGGCGCGACCTTCGCGGGCGGGATCCGCTGCGCCTTCGAGTCTTGCCACGATTGAGTCGGGGATCACCGTGCCGAACAGTCGCTCGCGCATCCAGCGCGCCGAGCGCGCCGACGGGATCGGTGCCACGCCGATCAACAGGCCGAGCCGCGGCGCGATCCCGAGCTCGACCAACCTGGCGGCGTAGCGGCGGACCATGTCTGCATCCATGCAGAATTGCGTCTGCACGAAGTCGGCGCCGGCCTCGGCCTTCGCGAGCAATCCCTGGGGCTGCCAGCCCGGCGGCGGATCGACCGGCACGTCGGCGGCGCCCAGCACCAGCGCCACCGGTCCTTTGATCTCCGTGCCCGAGGCGAGCTTGTGCTCGCTTCGCATGCGGTGCGCGATCGCGATCAGGCCACGGCTGTCGAGGTCGAACACCGGCTTGGTCTCGGGCTGATCGCCGGTCTTGGGATCGTCGCCGCCGAGCACCAGCACGTTGCGGATGCCGAGCGCCATGGCGCCGAGGAGGTCGGCTTGCAGCGCCAGCCGATTGCGGTCGCGGCAGGTCATCTGCAGGATCGGCTCGACGCCGCACTGCAGCACCAGATGCGCCGCAACCAGGCTCGAGAGGTGCGTCTTGGCGCCAGCGCCGTCGGTGAGATTGACCGCGGTCGCGACTCCCCTGAGCTGTCGGGCGCGCTCGAGGAGCGTGCGGGCCTCGGTCGCGACCGGCGGCGTCAGCTCGGCCGTCACGACGAAATCGCCGCCCCTGAGCCTGGCTTGCAGCTCGCTCACGCTCTGGTTGTCCCTGGAGAAGAGGTCGGTCACGCGGCCGATCCTGCAATAGCCGCGCGGGCCGCGCCACCGGATAATCCGTCGCGCCCGGGACCCTCGGGAGATGCGCTCTTTTCTTGGGGGCGCTTATCTTCTATAGAAAATTCATGCAGCGTTTCTCCATCGCCCTTGTGCTGATCGCCGGTTGTGCCTTGGCGATGCCGTCGGCCGAGGCGCGCCAGGACGATCCGCGCCTCAAGGACCTGTTCGCCGAGCTCAAGACGGCGACCTCCTCGCTGGAGGCGCGGGTGATCGAGACCAAGGTCTGGAAGATCTGGATCGAGAACGGCGATCCCCGCGTCGACGCGCTCATGGACCGCGGCATGAACGCGATGTCCGTCGAGGACACTGAAACCGCGCTCGCGGCCTTCACCCAGGTGGTCCGGCTGGACGACAGCTTCGCCGAGGGCTTCAACAAGCGCGCGACGGTGGAGTTCATGCGGCACGATTTCGCCGCGAGCGTTGCCGACATCGAGCGCACGCTCGCGCTGGAGCCGCGCCACTTCGGCGCGCTCGCGGGGCTCGGCCAAGTCTATCTGGCGATGAAGAACAAGGCCGCGGCCCTGAAGGCCTTCCAGGCGGCGTTGGCGATCGACCCGAGGCTCGAGAACGTGCAGAGGACCGTCGACGAGCTCAAGCAACAGCTCGAGGGCAATCCGACCTGAGCTTGGCGCGCAAGCGCGCCGATGCAGCTCAGAAGATCACGTTCACCAGGACGACGCCCAGGGCGCAAGCCCATACGCTCAGCAGGAAGGTGTCTCCGATGCGGGGACTATGATCGGTTCTGGTCATGGCTCTCAGTATGCCGGACACACGTTAAATTTTAGCGAATTACCTGCGAGAGCGGGTGATGGGGATATTAACCATCCGTGCCGCCCTATTAAGGGGGCAAGACATCAGCCCGCCCGTGAGGAGCACGGATGCCCGCCTCGATCGCTGCGGTCATTGCCGCCACCCGTTTCGGCTTCGCGCCGAAACCGGGCGAGCTCGCTGAGATCGGTGGCGACCCGCGCGGTTGGGTCGCTTCTCAGCTCGACCGCCCGGCCGATTTCGTGCCCGGCGATCTGCCGCCCTCGCCCGAGACCGTCGCGGCCATGCTGGAAGCCCGGCGCGACAAGGAAGAGAAGCCGCAGCTCAAGGAGCGGCTCAAGGCCACCTACCTCGGCGAGATCGATGCCCGCATGCGCGCGGCGATCCTGGGCGCCACGCCCGTCCGCGAACGCCTGACGCAGTTCTGGAGCAACCACTTCACGGTCTCGGGCATGCGGCCCTTCGTGCGCGGCGTCACCGGCGCCTTCGAGCGCGAGGCGATCCGCCCCTACGTCACCGGCCGCTTCCTCGACATGTTGCTGGCGGTGACGCGCCATCCCGCCATGCTGCTCTATCTCGACAACGCGCAATCCTTCGGCCCGGACTCCCTGGCCGGGCGGCGCCAGAACAAGGGCATCAACGAGAACCTCGGCCGCGAGCTCCTGGAGCTGCACACGCTCGGCGTCGACGGCGGCTATACGCAAGCCGACGTCGAGGCGCTGGCCCGCATCCTCACGGGATGGACCGTGGCGCCATTGCGGCTTCCCCCTGCCGGCGGGTTCCGCTTCTTCCCGCAGATCCACGAGCCCGGCGACAAGCGGCTGCTCGGCCGCACCTACCCTGAAGGCGGCATGGACGAGGGTGTGGCGGCGCTCCGCGATCTGGCCGAGCATCCCGCAACCGCGCGCCACGTCGCGACTCAGCTCGCGCGGCATTTCATTGCGGACGTCCCGCCAACCGATGCGGTCGAGCGCATCGCGCGCCGCTTCCACGACACCGCCGGCGATTTGGGGCAGGTGACGCTCGCCGTGCTGCGCGAGGATGCGGTCTGGCGCGAGCCCTTCGCCAAGTTGCGGACGCCGACCGAGCTGGTGATCTCCGCCTATCGCGCGGTCGGCACGGTGCCCGAGCCGGGCCCGGCGTTCATGGCGCTCAAGAAGCTGGATCAGCCGCCGTTCTTCGCGCCCTCGCCCGCGGGCTGGCCCGATGTCGCCGCCGCCTGGGTCTCGCCGGAATCGGTGGTGCGCCGCACCGAGTGGTGCCAGACCTTCGCCGAGCGGCTCGCCGATGCACCCGACCCCATTGAGGTGATGACGAATAGCTTCGGCGAGGCGCTCCCCGAGGACGTCCAGAGCGCGGTCAGGCGCGCGCCCGACAAACGCGCGGGCTTGGCGCTGCTGATCGCGAGCCCGCAATTCCAGAGACGGTGATGGCATGACGACGCGTCGCCATGTGTTGAAGCTTCTGGGCGGCGGCATTGCTGCCTGCACCTGCGCCGCCGCGGGCCTGCCGAGCGCCGCCTTCGTCGACATTCCCGGCAGCCGGCGCCTCATCGTGGTGCTGCAGCGCGGCGCCATGGATGGGCTCGCAGCGGTGGCGCCGCTCGGCGATCCCAACTACAGCGCGCTCCGCGGCAATCTCGCGCTGAAGCCGCCGGGCGAGACCGGTGGCGCGCTCGCGCTCACCCGGGATTTCGCGCTGCATCCCTCGCTCGCATCTATCCACCCCTACTATGGAAAGGGTGAGCTGCTGGTCGTGCATGCGACCGGCAACGGCTATCAGACGCGCTCGCATTTCGACGCGCAGGACATGATGGAGTCCGGCCTCTCGGCGAAGCACGGCGTCACCGATGGCTGGCTCAATCGCGCGCTCGCCCCCCTGCAGAAGGGGAAGGAGCGGTTGGGCCTTGCGGTCGGCGGGGCGACGCCGCTCATCCTCAGAGGAGCGGTGCCGGTCGCCTCTTACGAGCCCGCGGGATTCCGCGAGGCGGCGCCCGGCTTCATCGAGGCGGTGGCGCAGCTCTACGCCGGGGACACGCTCCTCGGGCCCGCGCTCCAGGAAGGGCTCAAGGCCCAGAGCTTCTCCGACGGCGTGCTCGCCGCCGATATGCCGGGCGACGCCATGAAGGGCGCGGGCGGCTTCGGGCCCAAGGCCTTCAAGCCGCTCTGCGAGGCCGCGGGCAAGCTGCTGGCGGCGGAGGGTGGTCCGCGCATCGCCGCCCTCGACATGGGCGGCTGGGACACGCATGTGGGGCAGGGCGCGGAGAGCGGCCGGCTCAGCGGCAATTTCCAGGGCTTTGCCGAAGGGCTCGACGCGCTCGCCCAAAGCTTGGGAGCCGCCTGGCGCGAGACCGTGGTGGTGAGCGTCACTGAATTCGGCCGCACCGTGCGGGTCAACGGCACCAACGGCACCGACCATGGCACGGCCTCGCTGATGTTCGTGATGGGCGGCGCCGTCAAGGGCGGCCGCATCGCGGGCGACTGGCCGGGCCTCGGCCGGCTGCAGGACGACCGCGACCTCCGCGTCGCCACCGATAGCCGCGGTGTTATGAAGGCCATCCTGCGCGATCACCTCGGCCTCGACGGCCAATACCTCGCCAGCCGGGTCTTCCCTGACACCGCGCAGATCAAGCCCATGGACGGGCTGCTGCGCGCCTGAAAAGTAATAAACCGCCAAGTCGCCAAGTTCAGGACGAAATCAGTTTCTTCTTGGCGCCTTGGCGTCTTGGCGGTGAAACCTATCTTCCCTTATCCCTCGACCCACGCGATCCGCAGCACGTTGGTGGCGCCTGGCGTGCCGAAGGGGACGCCGGCGGTGACCACGAGCCGAGCGCCCTTCTCGGCAAAACCGTCGCGAAGGGCGATGCTCGCGGCCTTCTGCACCATGTCCGTGAAGTTGGTGATGTCGCTGGTGTGCACGCTGTGGACGCCCCAGACCAGCGCGAGACGCCGCGCGGTCTCGATCTTGGCGGTGAGGCCGATCACGGGCACTTCCGGCCGCTCGCGCGCGGCACGCAGCGCCGTGGCGCCGGAGCTCGTATAGGAGACGATGCCCGCCGCACCGATCGTGTGCGCGACCTGGCGCGCGGCCGCGCTGATCGCGTCCGCCGCGGTGCGCTCGGGCTCCGCATGCGTACTCTCCAGCACCTTCCGGAAATTGGGATCCGCTTCGACCCGGCGGATGATGCGGTCCATCATCGCCACGGCCTCGACGGGATAGGCGCCGGATGCGGTCTCGGCCGACAGCATCACGGCGTCGGCGCCCTCATAGATCGCGGTCGCGACGTCCGAGGCCTCCGCGCGCGTCGGCACCGGAAGCCGCACCATCGACTCCAGCATCTGCGTCGCGATGATCACGGGCTTCCCCGCGACCCGGCAGGCCTGCACGATCTGGCGCTGGATAGGCGGCACGTCCTCGGGCGGCATTTCCACGCCGAGGTCGCCGCGCGCCACCATCACGGCGTCAGCAAGCTCGATGATCTCCTGGAGGCGCTGGATCGCCGCGGGCTTCTCGAGCTTCACCAGCACGGCGGCAGCGCCGCCGATCAGCTTGCGCGCCTCGGCGACGTCGTCCGGACGCTGCACGAAAGAGAGCGCGATCCAATCGACGCCGATCTTGAGGGCGTAGGCCATGTCGGCGCGGTCCTTGGGCGTGAGCGCCGAGAGCGGCAGCACGCGGTCGGGCACGTTGACGCCCTTGCGGTCGGAAAGCGCGCTCCCGGCCAGCACCACGGTCTCCGCGAAGCCGTCTCCATGCTTCTCCACCTTGAGCCGGACATTGCCGTCGTCGAGCAACAATTCCGCGCCCGGCTCGAGCGCCGCGAAGATCTCGGGATGCGGCAGCGGCGCCCGGCGCTGGTCGCCCGGCGTCTTGTCGAGATCGAGGCGGAAGTGCTGGCCCGTCTTGAGCGTGACCTTGCCGCCTTCGAAAGTGCCGAGCCGAAGCTTCGGCCCCTGCAGGTCCGCCATGACGCCGATCGGACGGCCGGTCTTCTCCTCGAGCGCGCGGATGGCATCGAGGCGCTGGCGGTGGTCGTCCTGCGTGCCGTGGCTGAAATTCAGCCGGAACACGTCGACCCCGGCCTGGAACAGCGCCGCGATCGCCTCCGGCGACGAGCTCGCGGGGCCCAGCGTCGCCACCACCTTGGCAGCCCGCCTGCGGCGCGGGGACTGCTGCGCGGCGGGCTTAGTGCTGCGCGCCATGCGCCGCTGCCTCAGGGGTGATCAGGATCGCGCGAAAATCGTTCACGTTGGTGCGCGTGGGACCGGTGACCACGAGATCGCCAAGCACCTGGAAGGCTCCATAAGCGTCGTTCTCCGCGAGCTTTGCCTTGAGGCTGACACCGGCTTGTGACGCGCGCGTGAAGCTGTCGGGACCGACGAGCACGCCCGCATTGTCCTCGGTGCCGTCGATGCCGTCGGTGTCGCAGGCGATGGCGTGAATGCCGGGTGCGCCGTTGAGCGCCACCGCGAGTGCCAGCAGGAATTCGGCGTTGCGTCCGCCGCGGCCTTGGCCGCGCACCGTGACGGTGGTCTCTCCGCCGGAGAGCAGCACCAGAGGCAGGCCGGGTGCGCGGTCTCCCACAATGAGCCGCCCCGCCGCGGCTTGGCGGGCGATCCCCACATGCACCAGAGCCACGTCTTTCGCCTCGCCTTCGATCGCGTCGCCCAGGATGACGGGCGTCAGGCCGGCGGCGCGCGCGGCGGCGGCGGCGGCTTCGAGCGCCCGTTGCGGCGTCGCGATCAGGCGATATTCGGCGGTGGCCAGCCGGCGATCGCCGGGCTTGGGCGTCTCGTCCCCGCCCGCCGCGAGATGCGCCGCCACCGCCGCCGGCGGCTCGATCCCGTACTTCGCCAGAATGGCGCGGGCCTCGGCGAAGGTGCTGGGGTCGGGCACCGTGGGTCCGGAGGCGATGACCGCGGGATCGTCGCCGGGCACGTCGGAGATCGCGAGCGAAACCACGCGCGCCGGCGCCGCCGCAGCGGCGAGCCGGCCGCCCTTGATCGCCGAGAGATGCTTGCGCAAGCAATTCATCTCCGAGATCGTGGCGCCGCTGGTGAGCAGCGCCCGCGTCACGGCCCGCTTGTCCTCGAGGCTGATCCCGGGTGCTGGCAAAGTAAGCAGCGCCGAGCCGCCGCCGGAGACAAGACAGAGCACGAGATCGTCCGCGCTCAGGCCCCGCACCAGCTCCACGATCTGCTGCGCCGCCCGGCTCCCCGCGGCATCGGGCACGGGATGCCCCGCCTCCACCACCTCGATGTGCTTGAGGGGAAGCCCATGGCCGTAGCGGGTCACCACCAAGCCGGTGAGCGGCCCCGGCCAATGCGCCTCGACGGCGGCCGCCATGGAGGCAGCGGCCTTGCCCGCGCCCACCACCAGCGTGCGCCCCTTGGGCGGCGCCGGTAGGTTCGGCGGCACGACCTGCGCCGGATCCGCCGCCGCCAGCGCCGCTTCGAAGAGGCGGCGCAGCAATGCGCGCGGTTCGGCGAGCCCCGGCCCCGCTTTGCTTGGCTCGAATGCTCCCATTGCCAGGAGCATAGGTGGCCGCGCGCGGTGCGGCAAATCCCGCGCCGCTAAAACGGCTCGACGCCCATCCCAAAGAGCGGTGCCTTGCAGCACGGGCATGTCACCAATGCCTCGGCGGGTTTGTTGGCACGGCTTTTGCGACCTGGCGCTATCGTGAGGGGCGCTGATCGGGGAGCGCCCCGTGGGGGGATGTCGTGCGAGATTGGTTGGTTAGCCGGCTGGCAATATCAGGCCTGCTCGCGCTCAGCGCGTGCGCACCCGTCTCCAACGGATACCTCGCGGACTATGGGGAGCCGGATCCGAAGCCGAGCGATTTTCGCGTGTGTCACGGCTACGGCTGCAAATTCCAGACCCGCATCGTCCTCAGCGAAGCCGAGTGGCAGCGCGTTCGCGCGGCTTTTGAGCCCTCCGCCGCCAGCGCATCGGGCGAGCGGCGTCAGATCGCGGCAGCGATCGCCATCCTGGGGACCGAGGTGGGCGAGCGCGCCGGCACCTCCGCGCATCAACGCCGCGAGGTCAACACGGGGGATGCCACTCAGCTCGACTGCATCGACGAGTCCGTCAACACCTGGACATACCTGACCATGCTGGACCGCGACGGGCTGATCCGCCTGCATCGGGTGACGTCAGTCGCCCATGGCGGGAGCATATTTCAGCTCGACATGCGCAACACCGCCGTGATCGAGAGGAAGACGACGGGCGTGGCCTATGCCGTCGATCCCTGGCTGGTGGACGCGGGCAAGCCGCCGCCGATCTTTCCGCTCTCGATCTGGCTCGCCAGCTGGCCGCCGCAGGTCCCCGGCAATATCGACAGCTCACCCCAACAGTCGGGGAACCGGATCTAGCGAGATCAACCGCGCAAGGTCTCGCTTGCGAGCGAGCGCGGCAGAGTGATCTCGGTGCGTGTCGTGCGATGCTCGTTGATGCGCATGCCGGCCTTGCCGTCGCGCTCCCAGGTGAGCGTGCCCGAGAACTCGCCCAGCGGCTCCATGATCAGCGTCACGCTCTGGCCGGGCGCCACGGTGCCATCGATCTCGAGCTTTGCGCCTCGGGCCGAGAGATTCAGCACGCGGCAGCCGATGACGCCCGCGGGCGTTCGAAGGGTGCCGTGCCAGAGTGTGCCTCTGCGCGGCTGCTTGCGGCGCTCGCGCCGGTCTGCGCGCTCCTCGGCGGAATGCGCGGCTGCGTCGGTCATGGCACTCCCTTCTCGCTGAGCAATCCCCTCGATGCTCAAGACAGTGGTGCCGCGATGGTGAAGCCCCCGTTAACAATCGCCGTAATTTCGGATCGCGTGTTGTCGAGGGATTCTGAACGCGACTGCGGTATACCTGCGGAGCGGTCGCAACTTGTGACGGGAGCGGGATAGAGCAGCCGTTGATGCAATATTGGGATAGCAGAGCCGATTTATCGAAGGGAATCAAAGGCCGCCTCTCCGGCCCGGCCGATGCATAGGCGGCTGTCGTTGTCTCGCGACCATGCTCGGCTGTAATCTCAGCCGCTGCCCAAATTTCCTCGGGAGGAGTGAGCGATGAGCGTGTCCTGGCGCGGCGTGTTTCCGGCGGTGACCACCCAGTTCCGGGCCGATGGCGCGCTCGACCTGGGCTCGACCCAGCGCGGGATAGAGGAGCAGATCCGCGCGGGCGTGCACGGCCTAATCATCTTGGGCACGGTGGGCGAGAACTGCTCGCTGGAGCCGCAGGAGAAGCGGCAGATCCTGGCCGCGACCAAGGAGGCAGCGGCGCGCCGCGTGCCGGTGCTCTCGGGCGTCGCCGAATACACGACCGCCCAGGCCGCCGCCTTCGCCCGCGAGTGCGAGAAGATCGGCATAGACGGGCTGATGGTGCTGCCGGGCATGGTCTACAAGGCGGACGAGCGGGAAGCGCTCGCGCATTTCCGCGCGGTGGCGGCGGCGAGCGGCTTGCCGATCATGATCTACAACAACCCGCCCGCCTATAACGTTGACGTGACGCCGGAGGGCTTCAAGGAGCTTGCGAGCGAGCGGCGCGTGGTCGCGATCAAGGAATCGAGCGAGAACCCGCGCCGCCTCACGGATATCGTGAACTTGACCGGCGACCGCTACGCGCTGTTCTGCGGCGTCGACGACCTCGTGCTCGAGAGCGTGCTGCTGGGTGCGGTCGGCTGGGTTTCGGGCCTGGTCAACGTGTTTCCTAAGGAGTCGGTGCGGCTCTGGGAGCTTGCGGTCAAGGGCGACTGGGAGCGGGCGCGCGCGATCTATCGCTGGTTCATGCCCACGCTCCACCTCGACACCTCGCCGAAGCTCGTGCAGATGATCAAGCTCGGCCAGAAGATCGTCGGCAACGGCAGCGCCGTCACGCGCGCGCCCCGGCTCGCGCTCGAGGGCGAGGAGCTGGCCCGCGTGACGCGGCTCTACGAGGAAGCAATCGCAAACCGTCCGACGCTTTGAGGCAGTGATGGCCAGCAACACCTTCTTCTGCATCGACGCGCATACCTGCGGCAATCCCGTGCGGGTGGTGGCGGGCGGCGGGCCCACGCTCGAGGGCACCACCATGAGCGAGTACCGCCAGGATTTCATGGCGCGCTATGACTGGGTCCGCCGCGCGCTGATGTTCGAGCCGCGCGGCCACGACGTGATGTCGGGCTCGGTGCTCTATAAGCCGCTGCGCGCCGACTGCGACTTGGGCCTGGTCTTCATCGAGGTATCCGGCTGTCTGCCGATGTGCGGGCACGGCACCATCGGCACGGTGACCGTGGCGCTCGAGCAGGGGCTGGTGACGCCGCGGCGCGAGGGCACGCTCGCTCTCGACGCGCCCGCCGGCAGAGTCGAGGTGGAGTACGAGCGCGATGGCCGGTTCGTGGAGCGCGTGCGGCTCTTCAACGTTCCAAGCTTCCTCGAGGCGACCGAGGTGGCGATCGAGGTGCCGAGCCTGGGGCCGCTCAGGGTGGACGTGGCCTATGGCGGAAATTATTACGCCATCGTCGATCCGCAGCCGGGCTATGCCGGGCTCGAGAGTCTGACGGCCGATCAGGTGCTGCGCTTGAGCCCGGTGGTTCGCCGGCTCATGAACGAGAAGCTTAAGCCCGTACATCCCGAGAACCCCACGATCAAGGGTGTCAGCCACGTGATGTGGACAGGAAAACCGCTCGATCCCAAGGCGCATGCCCGCAACGCGGTCTTCTATGGCGAGCGCGCGATCGACCGCTCGCCCTGCGGTACCGGCACCTCCGCGCGGATGGCGCAGCTCGCCGCCAAGGGCAAGCTCAAGGTCGGCGACGCTTTCGTGCACGAGAGCATCATCGGCAGCCTGTTCGAGGGCCGCGTCGAGGGCGAGACGCGCGTCGGCGGCAGGGCCGCGATCAGGCCGAGCGTCGCCGGTTGGGCGCGGGTCACCGGCTACAACACCATCTTCGTGGACGACCGCGACCCCTACGCCCACGGCTTTCAGTTGGTGTGAGCGCGCTCTCGAAATGGATGTAATCGCGGAATTGCTGACGGCGTCCGATCCGCCGCCGGTGGAGCACGTCAATCCCCTGGGCAAGGCGCCGGTGCTGGTCACCTGCGACCACGCAAGCCGGCGCGTGCCGAAGTCGCTGCGCAACCTCGGCCTCGGTGCCGAGAGCCTGAAGCTGCACATCGGCTGGGACATCGGCGCGGCCGATGTGAGCCGCGGGCTCGCGCGCCGGCTCGACGCGCCCGCGATCCTCGCGGGTTACTCGCGCCTGGTGATCGACTGCAACCGCGATCTCGATGATCCCACCTCGATCCCCGCCGTCAGCGACGGCACCCCCGTGCCCGGAAACCAGGATTTGAGCCCCGCCGCCAAGGGGCGGCGGGTCGAGGCGCTGTTCCGGCCTTATCACCTTGAGGTCGAGGCGGCGCTCGATGGCTTCGCGGCGCGTGGCGTCCACCCCGCCGTGCTCTCGATCCACAGCTTCACCCCAGTAATGAACGACTTCGAGCGGCCCTGGCACATCGGGATCCTCTGGGACAAGGACCCACGGATGCCGGTGCCCGTGCTGGCGGCGCTCCGGCGCGAGCCCGGGCTCGTGGTCGGCGACAACGAGCCCTATTCCGCGCGCGAACCCGCGGGCTATACCGTGCGCCACCACGCCGTGACACGGGGTTTGCCCCATCTCGCGGTCGAGATCCGCCAGGACTTGATCGCGACCCGCGGCGGCACGGCCGAGTGGGCCGATCGCCTGGCGCGGGTGCTGACGCCGATCCTGGAGGACCCGGGCCTCTACCAATCAAAGCAGTATTGACCCCTCGCCATGCCGCGTGCGAGGCGCCATATAGGACAGAGTGAATTCCCTTGGAGAAACCTATGATGGACGACAAGACTCGAACCGAGCTCGAAGCCGCCGCCTTCCGCAAGCTGGTCCAGCATCTGCGCGAGCGCACCGACGTGCAGAATCTCGATCTCATGAACCTCGCGGGCTTCTGCCGTAATTGCCTCTCGCGCTGGTACCGCGAGGCGGCCGAGGAGCGCGGTATCGGCATGCCGGATCCGGCGGCCCGCGAGATCGTCTATGGCATGCCCTACGATCAGTGGAAGGCCAAGCACCAGAAAGAATCCACGCCCGCGCAAAAGCAGGCCGCGGCGAGCCACGGTCACAAGCACTGAGTTCTTGAAATCGGGGGAATGGCGATGGCGGATCGCGGGGGTGTGGCGGGCGAGCGGCTCAAGTCCTTCATCGAGCGCATCGAGCGCCTGGAGGAGGAGAAGCGCGCGCTTGCTGCGGACATCAAGGAAGTCTACTCGGAGGCTAAGGGCGCGGGCTTCGACATCAAGACCATGCGCGAGATCATCAAGATCCGCCGCATGGATGACGATGACCTCGACGAGCGCGAGGCGCTACTCGACACCTACATGCGCGCACTCGGGATGATGCCGCAACGGGCGAAGCGCGCGGCCGGGTAGGGACGCTCAGGCGAAGCCGCGGATGCGCATGCCCGCGCGCACCATCGCGATCAGCGCGCGGGAGAACAGCTCCATATCGGCGGGCATGCCGGGGCGCCAGACGTCGAGCAGCAGCACCGCGCGGACCTGGTCGCTCTCGTTCCAGACCTCGTGCGGGAAGGTGTCGTCCCAGAGCATGAATTCTCCATCCTGGAGCCGGTAGTCCCGGTCGGCGACCTTCAGCACCGCGCCCGGCCTGCCATCCGCGAGCTGCGGCATGGAGAGGCCGAGATAGAAGCGGAGCACGCCGCGAAACGGCCCGCGATGCGCGGGGATATGCTTGTTGGGGGCCATGAAGGAGATCGAGGCCGAGAGCACCTCCGGCGCCGTCGCCACGATGGCTGCAAGCGCTGGGCAGCGCGCCTTGTTCTCGGGGACCTCGACCCCATAGGCCTTGATGATGAACATCCGCCAATCCCGGTCGTCGTTGGCGGAGATCGCGGTCTGCTCCGGCATGATCTCGTGGAAGCGCGGCACCTCGGCCAAGCGCGCCGCCACCGCCATTGCCTCATCGCGGATCGTGCGCCAGGCGTCGGCAAAGCGCTGGCCGGCGGGGAAATGCGGGTCGAGATCGAGCACGGGCGGCCCGATGATCCGGCGATCGTAAATCCACCGGATCAGCGTCGCGGTCTGGTCGTAGAAGAGGTTCATGTGCTTCCGTCTCCAGACCGCTAGCCGCGCTTTTAGAGATGCGTGCGGATCTTGTCGGCGATCTCGGCGATGCGCGCGCGATCGCCGGGCTTTGGGGTCCAATTGATGGAAAGATCGTCGTCGCGCCGGCGCGGCAGAACATGAATATGGAAATGAAACACCGATTGGCCAGCGCCGGGCCCATTCGCCTGCAGCAGGTTGATCCCGTCGGGCGTCAGCGCGACCTGGACGGCCTTCGCGACCTTGATGACCGTGCGCCCGGCCGCCGCAAACGCATCCGGCGCGAGGGCGAACAAGGTCGGGAAATGCGCCTTCGGAATCACCAGGCAATGACCGTCGTTCGCGGGGTTGATGTCCATGAAGGCGAGCGTCTCCGCGTCTTCCCAGAGCTTGATGCTCGGTACCGTACCGGCGGCGATCTTGCAGAAGATGCAATTGGGATCGGTGGTCATGGCGCTCTTCCCGCTTGCGGTCCGCCGGAGCCTAGCGGGAGCCGTCGGCGAGCGCCAGCGGCGGGCTGACTCGGGCTCCAAGCGCAGTTCGGCGGGGGCGCAGCGCAGCCGAGGAGCCGACCTACGGGCGACGAGGCGCCGACGTTGATGTGGAGGGCCGCGCGGACTAGGCTGCGCCCTTGTCCGACATCGGCATGAAATCCGGAGGACGCCCGTGCTCCCCGCTCCCAAGATCGACCGCGACCCGCCGAACCGCGCGGTGATCGACGCTCTCCGGCAGCGTTTTGCCGAGCGCTTCTCGACCTCCGCTGCCGTCTTGCAACAGCACGGCAAGGACGAGTCTTTCCACGTGCCGGTGCCGCCCGACGGTGTGGTGTTCGCGCACTCGACCGCGGAGGTGGCGGAGATCGTCAAACTCTGTGCCGAGCACAAGGTGCCGGTGGTGCCGTTCGGAACCGGCACCTCACTCGAGGGGCATGTGGCGGCACTCCACGGCGGCATCTGCATCGACCTTTCGCAGATGAACCGGGTGCTGCGCGTGAGCGTCGAGGATCTCGACGTGACCGTGGAGGCGGGCGTCACCCGCAAGCAGCTCAACGAGTATCTCAGGGACACAGGGTTGTTCTTTCCGATCGACCCCGGCGCCAACGCCTCGCTGGGCGGCATGACCGCGACCCGCGCCTCCGGTACCAACGCGGTGCGTTACGGCACCATGCGCGAGAACGTGCTGTCGCTCACGGTCGTGCTGGCGGACGGGCGGGTCATCCGCACGGCGCGGCGCGCCCGCAAATCGGCGGCGGGCTATGACCTCACGCGCCTCTTCGTGGGTTCGGAGGGCACGCTCGGCGTGATCACGGAGATCACGCTCCGGCTCTACGGGATTCCCGAGCAGATCTCGGCGGCTGCCTGCGCCTTCCCGACGATCGAGGGCGCGGTCAACGCCACGGTAATGACCATCCAAGCGGGCATTCCGATCGCCCGCGTCGAATTGCTCGACGCGGTGCAAATCGACGCGATCAACAAATTCTCAAAGCTCGATTATGCGGTGGCGCCCACGCTGCTCTTCGAGTTCCACGGCACCAAGGCCGGAGTGGACGAGCAGATCCAGATGGTGAAGGAGTTCGCCACCGATCAGGGTGGCACCGAGTTCCGGTTCGCGACCTCGATGGAGGAGCGCAACAAGATCTGGCAGGCGCGGCACGACGGCTATTACGCGGTCAAGGCGCTGAAGCCGAACGGGCAAGGCCTGGCGACCGACGTCTGCGTGCCGATCTCGCGGCTCGCGGAATGCATCTCCGAAACCGCCAAGGACCTCGAGAACGCATCGGTGATCGGCGCCATCGTGGGCCACGTCGGCGACGGAAACTTCCATATCGGCTTCATCTTCGATCCCGACGATCCGAAGGAGGTCGCCGAGATCGAGGCCATCAACGAGCGCATGGTGAAGCGCGCGCTGGCCATGGATGGCACCTGCACGGGCGAGCACGGCATCGGCTACGGCAAGATGGATTTCCTGATTGCCGAGCACGGCGAGGCCGTCAGCGTCATGCGCCTCATCAAGAAGGCGCTCGACCCCGACAACATCATGAACCCCGGCAAGATCGTCCGGGTCTGACGGGATCTACTGCGCGGCGACGGTGAGCCCGGTCGGGCAGGAGACCCCGGTGCCGCCGAGGCCGCAATAGCCCATCGGGTTCTTCGCGAGATACTGCTGATGGTAGTCCTCGGCGTAATAGAACTCGGGCGCCGGCCGGATCTCGGTGGTGATGGCGCCAAATCCTCGGGCCGACAGCGCGCGCTGATAAGCCTCGCGGGATGCCTCGGCGGCGCGGCGCTGCACCTCGGAATACGTGTAGATCGCCGAGCGGTACTGCGTGCCGACGTCATTGCCCTGGCGCATGCCCTGGGTCGGGTCGTGGCTTTCCCAGAACAGCTTCAGCAGCGCCTCGTAGGAGACCTGCTTGGGATCGAACACCACCAGCACCGCCTCGGTGTGCCCGGTGCGGCCACTACAGACCTCCTCGTAGGTCGGGTTGGGCGTGTGACCACCGGCATAACCCACGGCCGTCGTATAGACGCCCGGCGTCTGCCAGAACTTCCGCTCGGCGCCCCAGAAGCATCCGAGCCCGAACACGGCCTGCTCGAGGCCGGCCGGGAAGGGCGGTTTCAGGGGCGTTCCCGTGACTTCATGCGCGGGCGGCACGGGCATGGCGCTCCGCCGGCCCGGCAGAGCCTGTTCGGGCGTGGGCAGGGTCAGCTTCTTCGACGTCATCCACATCTGCGGGACTCCCTCGCTGGCGGGGCGGTCGGCGCCCGGACCGGGGCAGCCGGTCCATTACATAGGAACGGGTGTACCGCGTCGATAGGGGGTATCGCGCAGGCGTGAACCGCCTGACGGGCTCAGGCAAACGCCGGCGGTGGCGTGAAGGCGTAATACTCGCGCTCCAGGAACTGCGCGAACTCGATGCAGGTGCGGTCGCCGTATTGCGGTCCCACGATCTGCACGCCCACGGGCAAGCCGGATCTCGTGAGCCCGATCGGCGCCACGGTTGAGGGCAGGTAGCTGACACAGGGGTAGCCTGCCCAGAACAGTTGATCGGTCGCCGGCACCCGCTTGCCATTGACCGCGATCGTGCGTTCGTGCCGCTCGCCCGCATGATCGTGCGGGAATGCCGCCGACGCCGCGGCGGGGCACAGGAGGAGATCGTACTCCCGGAAGAAAGCCGCCCAGGCGAGACGCATCCGGTGACGCTGCTCATTGAGGGCGAGCCAGTCGCGGTGCGACATGGTGTTCGCGCGCACCATTTGCGCGAAGTACCCGTGGTCCTCGGGCGACAAGGTGCGCGCGATCTCCTGGTTCTTGGCGAAGGCCGCGTCCGATTGGCGGCCCGAGGTCGCCGCCCGCAGCAACGCGATATAGACCCGCTGGCAATGCGTGGTGTCGATATCGGGCCGCGCGCGGTCGCTCAGCATGGCCTTCTTCTTCGCGAGGAAATCGCCCAGGGCCTGCAGGAGGTCCTGGACCGGCCGATCCACGTCCGCGTTGGGATCGTCCAGCATCAGGCCGACTTTGAATTGGCGCAGCGCTTTCTGTTTCGGCGCCGGCAACCCCAGCCGATAGCCGGCACCATCGATGTCGTCAGGTCCCGCCATGATGCCGAGCGCGGTGGCGAGGTCGTCGGCGCTGCGGGCGAGCGGCCCGATCACGGAGATGTCGCTGGCGGCGACCTTGCCCGGAAGCGCGTGGCCGCTCGGAGGGCAGATACCGAAGGTGGGCTTGTGGCCGTAGACGCCGCAGTAATGCGCGGGATTGCGGATCGAGGCGCCGATGTCGCTGCCGGCCTCGATACCCGTGAGCCCCGCGGCGAGCGCCGCCGCCGAGCCTCCTGAGGATCCACCCGGCACCAGCGCCACGTCCCAGGGATTGTTGGTGGTGCCGTAGACCGCGTTGTAGCTCTGCCAGTCCGCCAGCATCAGCGGCACGTTGGTCTTGCCGAAGAGCGTGACGCCGGCGGCGAGGAAACGATCGACGGCAAGCGCGTTCGCCTGGGGTTTGTTCTCGCGCAGCTCGGGCATGCCCCAGGTCGTGGGCATCCCCACGACGTCGTAGGACTCCTTGATCGTCATGGGAACGCCGTGCAATGGGCCCCACACCGTGCCTTGAGCGAGCGCGCGGTCCGCGGCCCGCGCGCGCCGCCGCGCCGCCGGCAGGTCGGTCGCGATGATCGCGTTGAGGGCGGGATTGTGCGTCTCGACCCGCTTCAGATAATGCTCGAGCAGCTCGAGGCAACCGATCTTGCGGCGGCGTACCGCGCCCGCAAGCCGCTTCGCTGACCAGAAGTGCATGTCGACCATCTCGTCCCCCCAGTCTCTCCAGCCGATTGCCGCGGAAACCGGTTTTTCGGTGAGCATCTTAGCCGTAGTGCGCGGCGCGACCTATGTCGTTCGATGGAGATCAGCCATGCCCGTTGGACCATGACGCCGGATCCGCGCCTCGCGCTCCATCAAGGCGATATCACCAAGCTCGCCGTCGATGCGATCGTGAATGCGGCTAATTCTAGTTTGCTGGGCGGAGGGGGCGTCGACGGCGCGATCCATCGCGCAGCGGGCCCCGAGCTCTTGCGGGAATGCCGGACCCTTGGCGGCTGCCCCACCGGCGAGGCGCGCATCACGCGCGGATATCGATTGTCGGCTCGCCACGTCATCCACGCGGTCGGACCGGTCTGGCGGGGCGGCACCGCGGGAGAGGAGCCGCTGCTGGCCTCGTGCTATCGGAACGCTCTGCGCCTCGCGATAGAGCATGAGGTGCGCAGCCTCACATTTCCGGCAATCTCCACGGGAATATACGGATACCCGGCCGATCGCGCCGCGCTCGTCGCGACCCGGGAGGTGACG
Organism: Allostellaceae bacterium; assembly: GCA_035569735.1. Lineage (GTDB taxonomy): Bacteria > Pseudomonadota > Alphaproteobacteria > ATCC43930 > CGMCC-115725 > DASZHJ01. The sequence goes on from DATMMM010000181.1 coordinate 19,661, forward strand.
GGATTCTTGGCGCAGGACGCGCGGATCGAGCGCGTGGTGTTCTGCTGCTTCGATGCCACGACCATGGCGCACTATCGACGCGCCCTCGCTCTCGCTTGAAGCGAAAGCGGCTAGTCCAGCTTCTTTTCGTCGAGCTCTCGTTGCGTTTTTTCGGACTCGCGCTTGGCCTTGAGGCGGTCATCCTTGCGGCGGCCATGCTGGATGCGGTTTTCACGCGCGCGTTGCTCGGCCGCGGCACGCTCGCGCCGCTTCCGGATTTGATTCAGGTTGACGACATCGCCCATGTTGCGTTCGCTTCGCCAAGGTGTTCCGTCGCGGGCATCATGATACTCTATCTTTGGGACTGATGCGTAGGGCCTGCGCGGCGGTCTGAGCGGTCCCAGAACTCGTCAATGGTCGAGGAGCAGGCGTGCGCAAAACCGCGATCGGGCTTGCGGTCTTGATGTTTGTGGCGCTGGCGGGACTCCTGCTGGCGCCGCAGTTCGTCGATATCGAGCGCTATCGGCCGGAGATTGCGGAGCTGCTCTCGGATTGGTCCGGACGCCCGGTGACGCTGGGCGGACCCATCAGCCTGTCCTTGGTGCCGAGCCCGCATCTGAGCGTGCACGATTTGGTCGTGGCCAATCTTCCGGCAGCGCGGGCGCCGGAGATGGTCCGGGTTCGCCAAGTCGACGCGGCCGTCTCGTTTTGGCCGTTGCTGGCGGGCCGGATCGAGGTGACGAGCGCCCGCCTGCTGCAGCCGGTGATCGCGCTCGAGCGTTTGCCGGACGGTCGCGACAATTGGGCCATCGGCACGGTTGCGGTTGCGCCACCGCCGCCCCCCGGCGGAAGCAGCGGGAGCACCGGTGCGCCAACGCCACTGACGCCGCGCGCGGAGGGCCTCAAAGTCGGCGGGTTGACCATCAAGGTCGCGAGCCTCGGCATCGAGGATGCGACGATATCCTATCGAAGCGGCGACCGTTTGGATGTCGCGCAGCACGTCACGCTGAAGCTGACGGGCGATGCCGTCTCTGCGCCGCTCCATGCGGAGGGCAATCTGACGCTGCTCGGCACGTCGGTGGCGATCACCGCCGATATGGGGCGCTTGGGTCGCGCCGAGTTGCCGCTTTCGCTCAAACTGACCTCCGAGCCCGCGGGTTCGGCCGAATTTGACGGGATCCTGGTGCTCGACGGGCCGAAACCCCGGGCCAAGGGCAAACTCACCCTCGCGTGCGCCAATTTGGCGGCGGCGACGGCATTGGCGAGCACGGAGCCGCTGCCGCCGATGCTGGCCAAGCCTGCCCGCATCACCGGCGACATCGACGTCGCAGCCGATGCCGTCACGCTGGATCGCCTCTCGCTGGAGCTCGGTGATATCAGAGGCGACGGCGCGCTTCGCGCAGCCATCGGACCGACCTCGGCGATCGACGCAAAGCTGACGATCAATGCCTTTGATGTCGATCGTTTCATGGCGGAGCGCGCCGCAAGCGCCAGCCCGGGACAGGGCAAGCCAGCGCCGGCGGGCGGAGCGACGGCGCCCTCGCTCCAGCCTGGCGGATCGACGGAGCCCGCGCGCTGGCGCTTGCCGCCTGGTCTAAAGGCGACGGTCGACCTTGGTATCGACGCCATGAGCTGGCGACAGGGCGTGATGCGCCAAGTTCGGCTCGAGGCGACGCTCGATGGCGGCAAGCTCGACATCCAGCGCTTCGGTGCGTTGCTGCCGGGCGGCACCGACGTCTCGCTCGCCGGCAGTCTCGACGCCACGGCGGCCGCGCCGCGCTTTGTCGGCACGGTCCGAGCCAATGCCGACAATCTCCGCGACTTCCTGCGCTGGACCGGCGTGGCGGTCGAGGGAGTGCCGGCCGACCGCTTGCGGCGGGCCACGATCTCGAGCCGCGTCGAGGTCGACGACAACCTCATGGAAGTGCGCGCGCTCGATGTCACTTTCGATGCCTCGCATGTGACCGGCGCCGCGACCATCGCGATGCGGGACCGCATCGCTCTCGGCGCGCGGCTCACGATCGACCAGCTCAATCTCGACGCCTATGTTTCGGACCATCAGGCGCAGCCGGCCGCGATTTCGCCGGGCGTGGCGGCGCCCTCGGCTCCCGCGGACGCCGTCAGCGGCTTGACTCGGGTGACCGTGCCACAAGCCCTGGCGGACGCGCTCAGCGGCTTCGACGCCAATATGGACGCCAGCGTCGACACCTTGATCTGGCGCACTCAGCCGATCCGCAAAGTACGCGTCACAGGCACGCTGCAGAGCCGCGACCTCACGCTGCGCGAGCTCAGCGTGAGCGACCTCGGAGGCGCTCAGGGAAAGCTCAGCGGCTTCTTCCAGGGCATCGGCACCACGCAGCTGAGCATGCAGTTTGCCTTCGACATGCGCGGGCCCGAGCTCGGCCGGGTGCTGCGTCTCTTGTCCCCGAGCATGGCCAGCGCGGACACGTTCGGAGCCTTCTCGCTCGGCGGCGAGGTCGAGCGACAGGCGGGGAAGTTCAGCCTGGACAGCGACCTCGAGCTGGGCGGCGGGAAACTCCACGTGACCGGCGATTCTCCTTCCGCCGATACCTGGTCGCTCGCGGCCAATCTCGAGCATCCGAGCTTCAATCGTCTGATGCGCCTGGTGAGCTCGAAGTATCGCCCGCAGGGCGGCGAGCTCGGGCCCGTCAAGTTCGACGGCACGCTGGAATGGTCTGCGGGCGGCGTGGCAATGCGGAAATTCACCGCCGCTGTCGGCGACGTCAGCGTCGAGGGCGGCCTGCAGGTCGCACCGGCGGGCCGCCCGATGCTGACGGCGACCCTCAGGCTCAACGACCTCGCGATCGACAAATTCATGCCGGCGCGCCAGACCGCAGGGCTTGACGAGCCCGCTCAACACCTCAAGCCAGGCGTCATGCTGGCGCAAGCCGGCTCGCTCCCGGCGCGCGCCGCCGCCGAGCGTTGGTCGACGGCTCCGATTGCTCTGGATTTCCTGAGCCCGATCGACGCCGACCTATCGCTCACGGGGAAAAGCCTTTCGTGGGCGGCCTGGCGGATCGAGGACCCCCAGGTCAAGCTTGCGCTCAAAGACTCCGTGCTCGGCATCTCCCGCGTCTCCGGCCGGCTATTTGGCGGCGCGCTCGCGGCGAGCGGCAGCATCGATGCGTCCGAGACCCCGCGTTTCCGGTTGGCCGCCCAGCTTGCCGGCGCCGATTTCAAGCAGGCCCTGGCGTCTGCGGGCTCGCGCCGGCTCGAGGGCAGCTTCGACCTCGACGCATCGCTCTCGACCGCCGGGGCAAGCCCGCACGAGCTCATCTCGCGCCTCGACGGCACCGCTTCATTGCGAGGCCGCGATGGTGCGATCGACGGGGTTAACATTCCGGCCGTGAACGAGCGGCTCACGCAGGTCAAGGGTCTCGGCGATCTCGGGTCGCTGTTGCGCGTGGCGACCAGCGGCTCGACACCCTTCAGCAAGCTCGAGGGCAGCTTCAAGCTGGCGGATGGCATCGCACGCAGTGACGACTTGCACCTGGCGGCCGAGGGGGGCGATGGCACGGGCACCGCGACGGTGGACCTGCCGAACTGGACCGTGTCCAGCCGCACGGACATCCGCATGATCGGCGTGCCCGGAACGCCTCCGCTCGGGGTCTCGCTCAAGGGTCCGCTGGAGCAGCCGGACTGGAGCCTCGACTTCAGCGCGATCATGCGCGCCTTCGCGGCCCATGCCGTCGAGCGGCTTTTGGCGCCGCAGCCGGCAACGCCGGATCAAGGCGGCGCAGCGCAACCGGAGCCCGCGCAAGGCAATCCGGCGAAGCCGCCGAAGCCCAAAGACATCTTGCGCAATCTTCTCAAGAATCCGCCGTAGCGGGTCCCGCAGCGGTCAGCTCGCCCCGCCGACAGCACTCGAGCACGAAGACCCGCAAGGCGCTCGAGAGATTGCCGGCACGCGACGCATCGATGCTCGCGACCAGACGATTGAGCGATGTGCCGCGCCGTCGCGCGATTTCCCGCAGCGCGGACCAGAATTCCGCCTCGAGCGAAAGACTGGTCGCGTGTCCCTCGATCAGAACCGAGCGCTTCTTGATGACGGCGCCGCCGGCAGGCGCCATCAGTGTGGCTCCAGCATGTCCTCCGGGCGGACCCAGCGGTCAAAATCCTCCTCACTGACGTAGCCGAGTGCCAGCGCCGCCTCTTTGAGGGTCAGCTGTTCGCGGTGCGCCTTCTTTGCGATCTCGGCGGCCTTGTCGTAGCCGATATGCGGGGTCAAGGCGGTGACCAGCATGAGCGAGCGGTGCAGCAGCTCCTCGATGCGCTCGCGATTGACCTCAATGCCCACGATGCAGCGGTCGGCAAAACTGCGGGAGGCATCCGCCAGCAGCCGGATCGACTGGAGGAGATTGTAGATGATCACCGGCTTGAACACGTTGAGCTCGAGATGGCCTTGGCTGCCCGCGATGGTGATGGTGACGTGGTTGCCCATCACCTGTGCCGCGACCATGGTCAGCGCCTCCGCCTGGGTGGGATTGACCTTACCCGGCATGATGGACGAGCCGGGCTCGTTCTCGGGCAGCGTGATCTCGCCGAGGCCCGAGCGCGGCCCCGAGCCCAGCAGCCTGATGTCGTTCGCGATCTTCGTGGCCGACGCCGCGATCACATTAAGCGCGCCGGAGACTTCGACCAGAGCATCGTGAGCCGCGAGCGCTTCGAATTTGTTGACGGCGGAGGTGAAGGGGAGACCGCTCAGCTCCACGAGCTTCGAAACGAATCGCTCGGCGAACTGCGGGCGCGCATTGAGGCCGGTGCCCACGGCGGTGCCCCCCTGCGCCAGCGGAAAGAGCCGCGGCAGGCAAGCCTCCACGCGGGCGATGCCGAGCTCGACTTGGCGCGCATAGGCGCCGAACTCCTGACCGAGCGTGACCGGTGTTGCATCCTGCAAATGGGTGCGGCCGATCTTCACGATATCGGCGAAGGCGCGTGACCGCTCCGAGAGCGCTTCCTGCAGATGCCGCAGCGCCGGCAGGAGGCGCTGGTGGATCTCCGTTACGGTTGCAATGTGCATGGCCGTGGGAAAGCTGTCGTTCGACGACTGGCTCATGTTGACGTGGTCGTTGGGATGCACCGGCGTCTTCGAGCCCAAGGCGCCGCCGAGCAGCTCGATCGCGCGGTTGGCGATCACCTCGTTGACGTTCATGTTGGTCTGGGTACCCGAGCCGGTCTGCCAGACCACCAGCGGAAAATGCTCGTCGAGGCGGCCGTCCATCACCTCGTCGGCGGCGGCGGCGATCGCGTTCCCCAACCGCTCCGGGAGATCGCCCAGGCTCATATTGGCGAGCGCGGCCGCCTTTTTTTGGAGGCCGAAGGCGTGGATGAGCGGCAAGGGCATCCGCTCCGTGCCGATCGGAAAATTCTCCAGCGACCGCTCGGTCTGCGCGCCCCAATACCGGTCCGCCGGCACCTCGACGGCGCCCATGGTGTCGCGTTCCAGACGCTTGCCGGCGTGCTCAGGCATGACGGCTCTCCTCGCTCGGTCCACTACCGTTAATATGGGGTGAACCGGCCGATCCGCGCCAGTTCGGCGGTGCGGCCCGGGCGCGTACTATGCCCCGCGTTGAGTTTTCAGGGCTGCAGGAGCTGGCGCATCCGGTTGGCGACCGCCTGCCGGTGCTTGCTGATCTCGATAAACCGCTGGCGCTGCTCCGCGTTCAAGGTCTCCAGAAACGGCAGCAGCGCCGTTCCGACCGCGGTCTGATAATCGCGGCGGTTGTTCGCGTACTCGGCGAAGAGCGTTGTGAGCTTCTGGGCGTCCGGCTTCGGCTGGGCAAGCTCGTCCCAGATCTGCTGGCTGATCTTGAGGTTGTTTTCCCTGAGCTCAGTCCCCTTGCTGCGCACGACCTGGAGAAAACCCTGGAAGGCTTTGCGCTGATCCGGAGCGAGATCCAGCTCGCGGCCCAATGCAATCAAGGGCGGTGTCGGCCTGACGAACTTGCTGTAGAGCAGGCCGCCGATGAAGAACACGTTGAGCGCGAGCGAAAGGGCGAGCGCCACCTTCACGAGCCGGCCCCTGGAGCGAGGCGGGCTCGCCGCACCCTCGATGGGCGCGGTCATGAGCTGGTTTCCTCTCCCAAGCTCGAGAAGATGCCGGCCGGCGCATCGAACAGATCCTGGCCCAAGGCCGTCGACTGGCCGCCGTTCAGCAGGTTCGTATAGGCGTCGGTGCCGAGGGTGAAGCCGAGCAGGCTGACGACGAGCAGGCTCGCCGCCACGGCGACCCGACCCATGGCAATGCGCCAAGACAGCGCCGGCCGCGCGGTGTGGCGGAAGGGCACGACCTCGGAAGTTACCCCGGGCACCAGCCCCATCGCCCGGACAAGCGCCGCCTCGGGGGGCTGGACCGACGGTTGGCCGAGTTTGGACTCCCGGGCTGCGAGCACGTCCGCGAGCGCCTCGGGGTTAACGGCGAGCCAGGCCTCCACCTGCTCGGCTGCCGTTTCGCTGAGCCGGTGCTCGGCGTAAGCGGCCAGCAGCAAAGGATCAGGCGCGGGCGCGGCCTCGCCGGCGGCGCTCGACATCGCCCTCCGCCAGTGCCGCCAGAGGGCGATTTCCTCAGCTTTGTCCATCGGTTCCGTCATGCCCGCTCTCCCTTATCATCTAGGCGCGGTTTGCCCGCAATATCCCCGTGGGATAACCCCTTCATTGGCGCTCCGGCCCAAAGTGGGCACGGAGCTTCAGCATGGCCTTGTGGTGGGTGCTGCGCACGGTCTGCGGATCGACGCCGAGGGTCTTGGCGATCTCCGCCACGTCCATATCGCGCTCGTAAAGCAGGGTGAGCACCAATTGCTGGCGTGGCGAGAGCAGGTCCTTGGGGAGCTTCAGGGGCTCGAAATGCACATCGACCACCGCGAGCAGTCGCTCCGGGACATCGTCCAGCGCGGATTGCGGCGGCCGATGCCGGCGTTGGACGTCCCGCGTCGTGCTGCGCGCCACGATGGTGAGCCAGGTGGACAGACCCGCTCTGGCGGGATCGTAGGTCTTCAGCAGCCGGAAATCGTCCTTGCAGAGCCGGACGAAGACTTCCTGCAGCACATCCTCCGCCTCGGTACCCTCGCGCACGAGGTTGCGCACTGCGGAGAGGATGAGGCCCGCATACCGCCGGACGAACCCGTCCCAGGCCCCCTTATCGCCTGCGGTCAGCGAGGCGAGATCAATGTCGTCCGCCACCCGCTCTCCCCTGAATCATCCTTGGGCACGGGAGTGGGTGATCATCCTGCAGCCCTGTGGTTGGAGCGGTCGTGAGCTTGCCAATGCTATGCGGCGTTCAGGCGAGCTTGGCGAAGAAGTCGTTGCCTTTGTCGTCGACAACGATGAAGGCGGGAAAATTCTCGACCTCGATACGCCAGATCGCCTCCATGCCAAGCTCGGGATATTCCAGCACCTCGACTTTCTTGATGCAGTCCTGCGCCAGGCGCGCGGCGGGGCCGCCGATCGAACCCAGATAGAACCCGCCGTGCTTGCGGCAGGCCTCGCGCACCTCGGCGCTGCGATTGCCCTTGGCGAGCGTCACGAGGCTGCCGCCCGCCGCCATGAACCGGTCGACATAGGAATCCATGCGGCCCGCGGTGGTCGGACCGAACGAGCCCGACGCGAGCCCCTTGGGCGTCTTGGCGGGACCCGCATAATAGATCGGGTGGTCCCGTACGTACTGCGGCAGCGTCTCGCCCCGCTCGAGCCGCTCTTGCAGCTTCGCGTGCGCGATGTCGCGCGCGACGATCAGCGGGCCCGTCAGCGACAGCCGGGTCTTGATCGGGAATTGCGAGAGGGTGCGGCGGATCTCCGCCATCGGGCGCGTGAGATCGAGGCGCACCACCGGCCCGCCGAGCTTGGCTTCGTCGATCTCCGGCAGGTACTTCGCGGGGTTGGTCTCCAGCTCCTCCAGGAAGACGCCTTCGGCGGTGATCTTGCCCAAGATCTGGCGGTCGGCGGAGCAGGAGACGCCGATGCCGATCGGCAGGCTCGCACCGTGCCGCGGCAGTCGGATCACCCGCACGTCGTGACAAAAATACTTGCCGCCGAACTGGGCGCCGATGCCGGTCTCGCGCGTCAGCCGTAGCACCTCCGCCTCGAAGTCCTTGTCCCGGAATGCCTGACCGAACTTGTTGCCGGAGGTGGGCAGCGTGTCGAGATAGCGGCAGCTCGCGAGCTTCACGGTCTTGAGCGTGAGCTCCGCCGAGGTGCCGCCGATCACGATCGCGAGGTGATAGGGCGGGCAGGCCGCGGTGCCCAGCGTGCGGATCTTCTCGTCCACGAACTTGATCAGGGATTTCGGATTCAGCACCGCCTTGGTCTGCTGGAACAGGAAAGTCTTGTTGGCGGAGCCGCCACCCTTGGCGATGAACAGGAAGCGGTACTCGTCGCCCTCGTCAGCGAAGAGATCGATCTGCGCCGGCAAGTTGTCGCCTGTGTTGACCTCCTCGTACATGGAGAGCGGCGCCACCTGGCTATAGCGCAGGTTCGTCTCCATGAAGGTCTTGCGGATGCCGGCCGCCAGCGCCGCGGCGTCGCCGCCGCCGGTCCAGACCCGCTCGCCCTTCTTGCCCAGGACGATCGAGGTGCCGGTGTCCTGGCACATCGGCAGCACGCGGCCCGCCGCGATGTTGGCGTTCTTGAGGAGATCGAAGGCCACGAACTTGTCGTTGTCCGAAGCCTCGGGGTCGTCGAGGATCGCGCGCAGCTGCGCCAGATGTCCGGGACGCAGCAGGTGCTGGCAATCCGCGAGCGCTTGCGCCGCCAGCAGCGTCAATGCAGCGGGATCCACCTTGACCATCCGCTGCCCCTCGAAGCAAGCGGAGGAGACATGGTCCCCGGTGAGCTTCCGATAGGGCGTCGCGTCCTCGCCCAGAGGAAACATCTCGCGGAAGAGAAAATCGCTCATCGAGGCGCCTTCTGGCTAGTCAGTCTCGGCGATTCCATGACCGCGGGCGTCGCCGCGCGACCGCGGCGCAGAAACACCTTTTACCCGAGGCCGTCAAGCCGCGGTGGCGTTACTTCTTGCGGAAACTGTCGAGAGTGACGACTTCGCCGGGGGTGTCGCCGGCGGCCTTTGCCTTGGGTTTTGGCGCCTCGGCGGGGGCGGTTGTCGCCTCCGCAGCCGGCGCCTGTGAGCCATCGGCCCCTGCCTCTTTGAACTGCAGGCCGAACTGCACCGAAGGGTCCGCGAAGGTGGTGACGGCCGCAAAGGGGACCGTGAGGCGCGCGGGCTTGTTGCCGAAGCTCAAAGTGACCGCGAAGGTGTCCTCGGTCACCTCGAGATCCCAGAACTGGTGCTCCAGCACCACCGTCATCTCTTCGGGATATTTGGCGAGGAGGCGGTCGGGTATCGCCACGCCGGGCGCTTGGGTTCGGAAGGTGATGTAGAAATGATGGGCGCCTGGCAGCCCCTTGCTGGCCGCGACGGCGAGGGCCTCACGCACCACGCCGCGGATCGCCCGTTCCATCATCCTGTCGTAGCCGAGCAGGTCCTTCACGTCGTCGGCGTCCCTGTTTGCGCCCGGCGGGTTGGTCCCGCCTTCCGCTGGTTAAGTGGGGGGCTTCTGTTGCCCGGTGCCCCCCGAACCGCGCTTACTTAGAGACTAAGCAGCGAGTGCGTACTGATTGTCGTTCGCACTTCTAGGTGGCCCGATAACGGCGGTACCATGCCGAGCGAAAGGCAACACCTTTACCACGCGCGTCGATCCTGGTTCGCCCCCAAGGGACCCCGCAGGCTGTGCGGGGTTGAATTGGTGGAGGCGCCGGGTACTGCCCCCGGGTCCGCAACGCTTATTCCATGCACCGTTTATCGCCATAGTCGGTTGCCCGACCCTCTCAATATAGGGATTCCCGGTTAACGCGCAACCAACGGCCCGATCGAAGGCCCCCGAGTCGGTCCCGGGCTTGGAGGCGTGTTCCCACCCACGGTAAACTCGACCCGCCGCCGTCCCGCGAAGGATCCCCATGCCGCTGACGCCCGAGCAGCAAGCCGAGATCGACCGGCTTCGGTCCGAGACCCAGCCGACCCGCCGCGCCACGGTGGCGGCGCTCGAGTCGGTTCTCTACCAGGCGACCCCCGTGCTCGATCATGGCTTCGTGCGGGTGATCGATTACATGGGCGACGACGCGGCGGTGGTGCAGGCTGCGCGCGTCTCCTACGGCAAGGGCACTAAGAAGATCAGCGAGGACCGCGGGCTCATCCAGTACCTGATGCGCCACCGCCATACGACGCCCTTCGAGATGTGCGAGATCAAATACCACGTGAAGCTGCCGATCTTCGTGGCGCGGCAATGGATCCGGCACCGCACCGCCAACGTGAACGAGTACTCGGCCCGCTATTCGATCCTGGACAACGAGTTCTATCTGCCGGCGCCCGAGCAGATCGCCGCGCAATCGAAGAGCAATCGCCAGGGGCGCGGCCCGAAGCTCACGCCGACCGAGACCGCGCGCGTGCTCGATCTCCTGCGTGACGATGCGCTGCGCGCCTATCGAAATTACACGACCTTGCTCAACACGGACGAGGCCGGCACCGTCATCGATGCCGACCGGCAAGGCCTGGCGCGTGAGCTCGCGCGCATGAACCTCACGCTCAACTTTTACACTCAGTGGTATTGGAAGACGGATCTTTTCAACTTGCTCAATTTCCTGAGCCTGCGCGCCGATACGCATGCGCAGTACGAGATCCGCGCTTATGCCGAGGTGATGCTGGAGACGCTCGAACGGTGGGTCCCGCTCACGGCCGAGGCCTTCCGCCAGTACCGGCTGCGCGGCGCGCAGCTCTCGGCCAAAGGCCTCGCCTCGGTGAAGCGCATGATCGCCGGCGAGTCCGTGACCCAGGCCGAGAGCGGCATGAGCAAGCGCGAGTGGGCGGAGCTGATGGAGACGCTCGGGCGCGAGCCCTGAGCCTATTGGATCACGATCCTCGGCGCCGCGCGCTGAGGACTGCCGGTGAGTTTCGCCCAGAGCCGCTCCGCCATCGCGCGGAAGAGCTGGGCGTGGGCGCTCGCGGGATCGGACACCACGATCGGCTTGCCGCCGTCGGAGGTCTCGCGGATCGCGATGTCGAGCGGCACCTCACCCAGGAAATCGGTGCCGAGCTTCTCCGCTTCGCGCCGGGCGCCGCCGTGGCTAAAGATCTCGCTGCGCTCGCCGCAATGCGGACAGAGGAAATAGCTCATGTTCTCGACGATGCCGAGCACGGGCACGTCGACCTTGCGGAACATGTTGAGGCCCTTGCGCGCGTCGAGGAGGGCGATGTCCTGCGGCGTCGAGACGATGACCGCGCCCGAGAGCGGCACCTGTTGCGCCATGGTGAGCTGGGCGTCCCCGGTGCCAGGCGGCAGATCGACCACGAGGATGTCGAGCTCGCCCCACTCGACGTCGCGCAGCATCTGCTGGATCGCGCTCATCACCATGGGGCCACGCCAGATCATCGGCGTCTCCTCCGGCACCAGGAAGCCCATCGACATACACTTGATGCCGTAATTCCGCATCGGCTCCAGCGCGCGTCCGTCGCGCGACGTGGGCTTGCCCGCGATCCCCATCATGCGCGGCATCGAGGGTCCGTAGATGTCGGCATCCAGGAGCCCGACTTTCAATCCGTTGGCAGCGAAGGCGAGTGCCAGATTGACCGCGATGGTCGATTTCCCGACCCCGCCTTTCCCCGATGCCACCGCGACGATGGTCTTGACGCCCGGCACCAGCGCCTTGCCCGCTTCGGCGCCGCCCCGGGGCGCGTGGCCGCGCACCGGCGATTGAGCCGGCGCCCTGCCGGCGCGCCCGGGCTTTGCCTCGGCGGTGAGCACGGCAGTGACGGACAGCACGCCTTCGAGCCGCTCCACCGCGCGCTCCGCCGCCTTGCGCAGCGGTTCGAGCTTGGGGCCGCGCTGTGGATCGACCTCGATCGCGAAGCCGACATGGCCCTCGCGCACCTGCACACCCGAGATCATGCCGAGGCTCACGATGTCCCGGTTGCGGTCGGGGTCGATGACCTGGCCGAGCGCGGCCAGCACACGGTCCTGCGTCACCGCGCTCATGGGCGTCGATACCTCATTGCCTTGACAATATCCTGCTTCGCCCGATCATCCCGGAAACGCCGCGCGGATCCGGCAGACCAGCGAGAAACGA
>DATMMM010000182.1:0-3316 GCA_035569735.1 Allostellaceae bacterium
CCGCGGAGCCGTCGGGCTTCGCTGGCATGATCGGAATGTGATAATCGCTGGCGATGTAGGGGAAGTCGGCATTGCCGCCGTTCAGCGTGAAGACCACCGTTTCCTTGCCGTCCGCTTTCATGTCGGCGATCGCGGCCAGCACCGATTTCACCGCGGATTTCGAATCCTTGCACATGTGATGGCGGTAGGACGCGATGATGTCGTCGGGCGTGAGGTCCTTGCCGTTGTGGAAGGTCACGCCCTTGCGGAGCTTGAACACCCATTTCTTGGCGCCGTCGGCGGGCTCCATGCTCTCCACGAGATCGGGCGTGATGTTGCCCTTGGCGTCGACCTCGGTGAGCCCGTTCGACATCGCGCCCCAGAACGGCACTTGCGTCGCGGTATCCGGAAAGGCCGCGGGATCGCCGGTGTCCGTCGTGGCGCCGTGGGCGAGGCCGAATTTCGCCGAGCCACCCTTCTTTGGCGTAGCGGCGACGCCGGCCTCGCTCAGCATCGTGGTGGCGAGCGACGCGGTGACGCCGAGAGCCGCCGCGCGGCCCATGAACTCGCGCCGGGAAATCCGCCCCTTCGCGGTCTGCTGGAGCCAATAGTCGAGTTCTCTCATCGTTACCTCCCTGTAATCTTTGGTCCCCAAGGCTTCGAGGTTAGCACGCAGGTCGACGAGTCTCCTCAGGAAATTCGCCGTTGGCCAACGCCAACCCGCTTGCTGGCCCGGTGCCTGATCGCGCATCCTGCCGGCTCCTCATCACCGAGGGAAGGAAGCCGAGCCATGAGCACCGCACTCCTCGAGACCAAGATCGACGGACGCGTGGGCGTGCTCACCTTCAACCGAGCCGACGTGCTCAACGCCTTCAATGCCGCGCTCATCGGCGAGGTCGGACGCGCGCTCGGCGCCTTCGCGAGCGACCCTGCGATCCACGCCATCGTCGTCAACGGGAACGGGCGGGCATTCTCCGCGGGATTCGACCTCAAGGAATCGGCGGCGAAGGGCGCGCTCAACAACGAGCAGTGGCGCGCGCTCATCGAGGCCGACTTCGATTTCATCATCCAGTTCTGGGATTGTCCGAAGCCGACCATCGCGGCGGTGCACGGCTATTGCCTTGCCGGCGCCTTCGAGCTGGCGCTCGCCTGCGACATCACGGTAGCCGCCGCCGGCACCTGGTTCGGCGAGCCGGAAGTCCGCTTCGGCTCCGGGATCGTGGCGATGCTGCTGCCCTGGTTCACTGGGCCGAAGCAGGCGAAGGAGCTGCTGCTCACCGGCAACGACCGCATCAGCGCCGAGCGCGCGCTGGAGATCGGCATCGTGAACCGCGTGGTGCCCGACGGGCAGCAGCTCGAGCAGGCGATGGAGATCGCGCGCGGGATCGCGGCGGCCGCACCCGCCTCGGTCCAGATGACCAAGCGGGCGATCAATCGCGGCTACGAAATCATGGGCATGCGCCAGGCGCTGCTCGCCGCCGTCGACATCGATATCTTCATCGAGAGCAGCGGCGGGCCGGAGCGCGCCGAGTTCAATCGCATCCGCAGAGAGCAAGGCCTCAAGGCCGCGCTCGCCTGGCGCGACGCGCGCTTCGCCTGAGTCGAGGAGGACGAGGAACCCAAGAGCGTGAGCGAGCATCCGCTTTCGCCGCTGCTGGCGCCGCGCTCGATCGCCTTCGTGGGCGCGAGCCCGCGTCCCGATACGCCCGGCAACGACATGCTGAAGATGATCGAGCGCTCGGGCTTCGCGGGCTCGATCTATCCGATCAACCCGAACTATCGCGAGATCGAGGGCCGGCGCTGCTACGGAAGCTTTGCCGAGCTGCCGGAGCCGGTCGATCTCGTGGTGCTCGGCCTCGCCAATGCGCGGCTCGAGGCGGCGCTCGTCGAGGCGATCCGCCACCGCGCCCGCGCCGCCGTGATCTTTGCCAGTTGCTACCTCGAGAACGATACGTCCCCGCCTCTGACAGAGCGCATCGCCGCCATGGCGCGCGCGGCCGGCATGCCGATCTGCGGCGGCAACGGCATGGGGTTCTACAACGACGCGGACGGCGTCTGGGCGGCGGGCTTCGCCAATTTGCGCGAGCGCCGCCCGGGCCACATCGCCTTCATCTCGCACGCCGGCTCCGTGTTCGGCGCCTTCGCGCACAACGATCCGCGCTTCCGGTTCAATCTGGTGGTGTCGGCGGGCCAGGAGCTCGTGACCACCGCCGCCGACTACCTCGACTACGCGCTCGAGCAGGACACGACGCGGGTGGTCGGGCTTTTCCTGGAAACCGTGCGCGCGCCCGCGCCATTCGTGGCGGCGCTCGCCAAAGCCGCCGAGCGCGACATTCCCGTGGTCGTGCTCAAGGCCGGGCGAACCGAGGCAAGCGCCGCGCTGGCGCTCAGCCACTCCGGCGCCATCGCGGGGAACGACGCCGCCTACCAGGCGCTGTTCGATCGCCATGGCGTAACCCGCGTCGATACGCTGGACGAGCTGGCGGCAACCCTGCTGCTCTTTGCGGAGGGACGGCGGGCGGCAGCGGGCGGGCTCGCGGCGATCCAGGACTCCGGCGGTGAGCGCGAGCTGGTGATCGACCTCGCGGCCGCGCATAACGTGCCCTTCGCCAAGATCGGCGCGCCCACGGTGGCGCGGCTTAGGGAGCGGCTGGAGTTCGGGCTGGAGCCGGTCAATCCGCTGGACGCCTGGGGCACGGGCCGCGACTTCGTCGAGATCTTCTCCGATTGCTTCTCGGCGCTGATCGACGATCCCGATACCGCGCTCGGCATTTTCTTCAACGACCTCCGCGACGGCTTCTACGTCCATAAGGGCTTCGCCGAGGCGGCGCTCAGCGCGCGGAGCCGGACCGCAAAGCCCGTCGCCTATGCCACGAATTTCAGCGCTGTGCGCAACGATCGGATCGCGCTCCGCTTGAGCGAGGCGGGCGTGCCCGTGCTCGACGGCACGGTGCCGGCCCTGCTCGCGGCGCGGCACCTGCTGGCGCGGCGGGATTTTCACGCGCGGGCAGCGGACCCGGTGCCGGCGGCCGCGCCCAACCGCGACTGGCGCGCGCGTCTCGCGCAAGGTCCTCTCGACGAGCATGATGCGCTGTCGCTCCTCGCCGACTACGGCATCTCGACGCTTCCCGCGCGCATCGTCGAAGGCGAAGACGCCGCCCTGGCCGCTGCGCGGGCGATCGGCTTTCCCGCGGTGTGCAAGACCGCGATGCCCGGCATCGCGCACAAGACCGAGCAGCAGGGCGTAAAGCTCGGCCTTGCCGACGAAGCCGCCGTCCGCGCGGCTTACGCCGACATTGCGGAGCGGCTTGGGCCGCGCGTGCTGGTGACCCGCATG
>DATMMM010000183.1:0-12883 GCA_035569735.1 Allostellaceae bacterium
TTCATCTCCTATGGCGGCTCCTCGATGGTCGCGGTGGCGCTCGGCATGGGGATGGCCCTCGCGCTGACGCGGCGGCGCTTCGGCGGGGTCGAGACATGAGCAGCACGGGCCTCGTCGTGCTCGCCGCCGGCGGCACCGGCGGCCACATGTTTCCGGCGGAAGCGCTGGCGCGGGCGCTGCTCACGCGCGGCCGGCGCGTGGCGCTGGTGACCGACAGCCGCGGCGAGAGTTGGGGCGAGCGGTTGCCCGGGGTGGCGCTGCACCGCATTCGCGCCGGCCGGCTCAGCGGCAATCTGCTGCGCAAGGCTTTCGGCCTCATCGAGCTCGCGCTCGGCACCCTGGAGGCCGGGCGGCACCTGCGCGCGCTCGGGCCCGCGGCGGTGGTGGGCTTCGGGGGATATCCGTCGGTGCCGACCATGCTGGCGGCGGCGCGGCAGAAGCGGCCGACGGTGATCCACGAGCAGAACGCGATCCTCGGACGCGCGAACCGGCTGCTGGCGTCGCGCGCGCGCGGGATCGCGACCTCCTTCGCGGAGGTCGCGGGCCTCGACGCAGCCGATCGCGCCCGCGTGACCGAAACCGGCAATCCCGTCCGGCCGGCGGTGACCGCCATGCGCGGCGCTCCTTATATCGAGTCGCGCGGCGATTCCGGTTTCGAGATCCTGGTACTCGGCGGCAGCCAGGGCGCGCGCATCCTGAGCGCGGTGATCCCCGCGGCTCTCGCTCAATTGCCGGAGCCTTTGCGAGCCCGGCTCAGGATCACCCAGCAGGCGCGGCCGGAGGATGCCGATGGCGTGCGCGCCGCCTATGCCGCAAGCGGCATCGCCGCGGAGATCCGCCCCTTCTTCGACGACGTGCCGGCGCTTCTCGCGCGCGCGCAGCTGGTGATCGCGCGCTCGGGCGCCTCCACCGTGGCCGAGCTCACGGTGATGGGCCGGCCGGCGATCCTGGTGCCCTACCGCTACGCCGCCGACGATCACCAGAGCGCCAACGCGCGCGCCGTCGAGGCCGCAGGTGCCGCCTGGGTGATGAGCGAGGCGGACTTCACCGCGGAGGCGCTCTCCCGGCGTCTCGCGGCGCTGATGGAAGCGCCCGAGAGCCTCGCCAAAGCCGCGCGCGCGGCACACGGCCTCGGACGGCCGGACGCCGCCGAGCGGCTCGCCGATCTCGTGCTGGCGACGGCGGGCGATGCAGTCGGGGAGGCCGCGGCATGAAGGCGCTGCCCCTCCAGATCGGCACGATCCACTTCGTCGGCATCGGCGGCATCGGCATGAGCGGCATCGCCGAGATCCTGCACAATCTCGGCTACGCCGTGCAGGGCAGCGACCTCGTGGACGGCGCCAACGTGCAGCGGTTGCAGCAGCTCGGCATTGCCGTCGAGATCGGCCACAAGGCCGAGAACTTGCGTGACGCCCAGGTGGTGGTGATCTCCTCGGCGGTGAAGCCCGACAATCCCGAGGTGCTGGCGGCGCGCGCGCGGCTCATTCCAGTGGTCCGGCGCGCGGAGATGCTGGGCGAGCTCATGCGGCTCAAGTGGTCGATCGCGGTCGCCGGCACCCACGGCAAGACCACGACCACCTCGATGATCGGCGCGCTCCTCGATGCGGCCCAGCTCGATCCGACCGTGATCAACGGCGGCATCATCAACGCCTACGGCACCAATGCTCGGCTCGGCGCCGGCGACTGGATGGTGGTGGAGGCGGACGAGAGCGACGGCACCTTCGTGAAGCTGCCGGCGACCATCGCGGTGGTCACCAACATCGATCCCGAGCACCTCGATTTCTACGGCAGCTTCGAGGCGGAGCAGCACGCCTTCGAGAGCTTCGTCGCGAACATCCCGTTCTATGGCTTTGCGACGCTCTGCATCGATCATCCGGTGGTGCAGGGGCTGATCCCGAAGCTCGCGGAGCGGCGGGTGGTGACCTACGGATTGTCGCCCCAGGCGGACGTGCGCGCGGTCAATGTCGAGATCGGCCGCGAGGGCGCGCGCTATGACGTGGTGCTGACCGACCGGCACGCCGAGACCAGCCGCACCATTGAGGGGCTGCGGCTGCCGATGCTCGGCCAGCACAATGTGCAGAACTCGCTCGCGGTGATCGCGGTGGCCGAGGAGATGGGGCTCCCGGACACCGTGGTGCGCGCGGCGCTGCAGGGCTTCAAGGGCGTGAAGCGCCGCTTCACCAAGACCGGCGAGGTCCGCGGGATCACGGTGATCGACGATTATGGCCATCATCCTGTGGAGATCGCGGCCGTGCTCTCGGCGGCGCGCGCGGCGGCCGCCGGCAGCGTGATCGCGGTCGTGCAGCCGCACCGCTACACGCGGGTGCAAAATCTCTTCGAGGGGTTCTGCACCTGCTTCAACGACGCCGACGTCGTGGTGGTCGCCGACATTTATGCCGCGGGCGAGGTGCCGATCGCCGGCATCGATCGCGAGGCACTGGTGGCGGGGGTGCGCAGCCGCGGCCATCGCTCCGTGATCGCCCTCGAGGACCCGAAGGAGCTGGCGCCCCTGGTCCGCAGCCTCGCCAAGGCCGGCGACTACGTGGTCTGCCTCGGCGCGGGATCGATCACCACTTGGGCGCAGGCGCTGCCGGCGGAGCTCGCGCGGCTCTTGGCGCTCCCCCAATCGGGGACGGCGGCATGATGACCGCGCGCCAAGCCCAGGATCTCATCGAGCGCTTGCCGCCGGTGCGCGGCCGGCTCACGGCCCAGGCGCCGCTGGCGCCCGTCACCTGGTTCCGGGTCGGCGGTGCCGCCGAGGTGATGTTCCGCCCGGCGGACGCGGAGGACCTCGCGGAGTTCCTGGCGAAGCGGCCGCCGGAGGTGCCGGTGACCGTGATCGGCGTCGCCTCCAACCTGCTGGTGCGCGACGGCGGCGTCGAGGGCGTGGTGGTGCGCCTCGGCCGCGGCTTCGCCGCGGTCGAGATCAGCGGCGCGCGCGTGACTGCCAGCGCCGGGGTGCTCGATCTCAACGTCGCGATCACCGCCCGCGCCGCGGGTGTGGGCGGGCTCGAGTTCCTGTCGGGCATTCCCGGCAGCATCGGCGGCGCCTTGCGCATGAACGCGGGTGCCTACGGCCGCGAGATCAAGGACGTGCTCGAGAGCGCCGCCGCGCTCGACAATGCCGGCGTTCGCCATGAGCTGAGCCTCGGCGAGATGGGTCTCGGCTATCGCCATTGCGGCGTGCCCGAGGATTGGATCTTCCTGGGCGTGACGCTGCGCGGCCAGGAGGCCGATCGCGACGCGATCCAGCGGCGCATGGCCGAGATCCAATCCGAGCGCGAGGCGAGCCAGCCGATCCGCGCGCGCACGGGCGGCTCGACCTTCGCCAATCCGCCCGGCCACAAGGCCTGGGAGCTGATCGACGCCACGGGCTGCCGCGGCCTTAGGCGCGGCGGCGCTATGGTCTCGGAGAAGCACACGAACTTCCTGATCAACACCGGCGCCGCCACGGCGGCGGATATCGAGGGCCTCGGCGAGGAAGTCCGCCGGCGCGTGTTCGAGAAATTCGGCGTCCGGCTCGACTGGGAGATCCGCCGGATCGGCCGGCCGGCTCCGGGCCTCAAGGAGGCGGCGCCATGACCCGCGTCGCCGTGCTCATGGGCGGCTGGTCGGCCGAGCGCGAGGTCTCGCTCTCGAGCGGCAAGGAATGCACGAAGGCGCTTAAGGCCGAAGGTTTCGAGGTGAACGCGATCGACGTGCCGCGCGACCTCGACAAGCTCGTGAAGGCGCTGAGGCCGCGGCCCGACGTGGTGTTCAACGCGCTGCACGGCCGCGGCGGCGAGGACGGCACCGTGCAGGGCGTGCTGGAATTCCTGCGCATCCCCTATACGCATTCGGGTGTGCTCGCCTCGGCCGTCGCGATGGACAAGCCGATGGCCAAGGCCGTGTTCGCCGCGGCGGGCTTGCCGGTGCCGGAAGGCCGCGTGGTGCCACGCGCCGAGCTCACCGCGGGCGATCCCGTGCCGCGTCCCTTCGTGGTGAAGCCGCCCAACGAGGGCTCCAGCGTCGGCGTGCGCATCGTGCGCCCGAACGACAATTCCTGGACCGTCGAGGCCGGCAACTGGGCCTACGCGGAGGCGCTGGTCGAGCGTTTCGTGCCCGGCCGCGAGATCACCGTCGCCGTGATGGGCGAGCGCGCGCTCGGCGGCCTCGAGATCCGTCCGCACGGCACCTTCTACGACTATACCGCCAAGTACGAGCTCGGCGGCTCGGATCATCTGATGCCGGCGCCGATCCACCCGACCGCTTACGAGCAGGCGCTCGACATCGCCGTGCGCGCGCACCGCGCCTTGGGCTGCCGCGGCGTGAGCCGCGCCGACCTGCGCTACGACGACACCCAGGGCGAGCCCGGCCGCATGGTGCTGCTCGAGATCAACACCCAGCCGGGCATGACGCCGACCTCGCTGGTGCCGGACATCGCCCGTCACGCCGGCATCGAGTTCCCCGCGCTGGTGCGCTGGATGGTGGAGAACGCGGCATGCGACTTCTGACCGCGGATCCCGATCCCGCGCGCGCCGCCGCGCGCTCGCCGCGCCGGCGCCGCGCCCCGCGCTCGCTCCGGCGGCTCGGCGCAGCGGCATTGGCGGCGGCGCTGATCGCCGGCGCCGGATTGGCCGTGCATCTGAGCGGCTGGGACGCCCAGGCTGTCGAGCGCGTCCGCGCGAGCGTGGTGGCGCTCAGCGTGGAGGCGGGCCTCAGGGTCAACGACGTGGTCGTGCAGGGCCGCAGCCGCACCGGCGGCGATGCCATTCTTGCGGCGCTGGGCGCGGCGCGCGGCACGCCCATCCTCGCCATCAGCCCGGCCGCGGCGAAGGCGCGGCTGGAGGCGCTGCCGTGGATCCGTTCCGCCTCGGTCGAGCGGGTGTTGCCTGACACGCTCTATGTGCAGGTGACGGAGCGGCAGCCGTTGGCGCTCTGGCAGCGCAAGGGCAAGCTCCAGCTGATCGATCGCGAGGGCACCGTGGTGGCGGTGCCGAGCCTCGACGAGTTCACCGACCTGATCATCCTGGTGGGCGACGACGCGCCGAAGGCGGCGCCGGCGCTGCTCGAGATGCTCGCGAGCGAGCCGGTGCTGCGGCCGCACGTCGCCGCGGCGGTGCGGGTCGGCGGCCGTCGCTGGAACTTGAAGCTCGACAGCGGCATCGACGTCGAGCTTCCCGAGGACAATGTCGGCGCCGCCTGGCATCAGCTGGCGCGGCTCGACCGCACCGACGGCCTGCTCAAGCGCGACATCCTGAAGGTCGACCTCCGGCTGCCCGATCGGCTGGTGCTGCGGGTGCCGGAACCCGCCAAGCCCACGCCGGCCAAGAAGAAGAACGTCGGGAGGACGACATGAGGAAGCGCGAGCGCGCCCGCGGCAGCCTGATCGCCGTGCTCGATATCGGCAGCAGCAAGCTCTGTTGCTTCCTCGCGCGCGTGGAAGACGACGGGCCGCGCATCATCGGCATCGGCCACCAGGTCTCGCGCGGCGTGCGCAACGGGCTCGTCGTGGATCTCGAGGCCGCGAGCCAGGCGATCCTGAGCACCGTGCACGCCGCCGAGGAGATGGCGGGCGAGACCATCTCGGAAGTGGTGGTGAACCTCTCCGGCGGCTTCGCGGCCTCGCGCATCGTCAAGGCCGAGATACCCATCAACGGCCGCGAGATCACCAACTCCGACATGCGCCGCGTGCTGAACCAGGGCTATCTCCTGAAGGAGCCCGCCGAGCGCGAGGTGATCCACTCGATCCCCGTCGGGTTCTCGATCGACGACAGCCGCGGCATCCGCGATCCCCGCGGCATGTTCGGCCAGCGGCTCGGCGTCAACATGAATATCGTGGCGGGCATGTCGGGCGCGGTGCGCAACCTCGCCACCTGCATCGCGCGCTCGCGTCTGGAAATCGCGGCGCTGGTGGTGAGCCCCTACGCCTCGGGCCTCTCGGCGCTGGTGCCCGACGAGACCGGGCTCGGCGTCACCGTCATCGACATGGGCGGCGGCACCACGGGGATCGCGGTTTTCTTCGAGGGCAACCTCGTGTTCACCGACAGCGTGCCGGTCGGCGGCATTCACGTCACCAACGACATCGCACGCGGCCTCTCGACGCCGGTGGTCCATGCCGAGCGCATGAAGACGCTGCACGGCAGCGCCATCGCCTCGCCCGCCGACGAGCGCGAGACGATCACCGTGCCCCAGGTCGGCGAAGAGGAAGACGGCGAGGTCACGCACGTGCCGAAGTCTCTCCTGGTCGGGATCATCGCGCCCCGGATCGAGGAGACCTTCGAGCTCGTGCGCAACTCCCTCGAGGCCAGCGGCTTCGACAAAGTCGCGGGCCGCCGCGTCGTGCTCACGGGCGGAGCGGCTCAGCTCCCCGGCATGCGCGAGCTCGCGGGACTGATCCTCGACAAGCAGGTTCGCGTCGGCAAGCCCTTGCGCATTTCGGGGCTCGCCGAGGCAACGGGTGGGCCGGCGTTCGCCACGAGCGCCGGCCTCGTTCAGTTCGCACTTTCGGAACGGGCCGAGACCCTGCGGCAGGGTCCCGCGCTCGCGGAGGAGCCGAGCGGCCTCTTCGGCCGGTTCGGTGTTTGGATCCGTGAGCACATTTGACACCCGGCCCCCTTGCCGCGGGGGCCGGGACCACTCTGCCGGTCGAACCGGCTGAAACCACGGAGTTACGCGGAGGACAGGATGACCATCAACATTTCGGTACCTCAAGAACAGCATGAGCTGAAGCCACGTATCACCGTGATCGGCGTGGGCGGCGCCGGTGGTAACGCGGTCAACAACATGATCCGCTCCAATCTCGTCGGCTGCGACTTCGTCATCTGCAACACCGACGCGCAGGCGATGAAGCAGTCGATCTGCGAGCGCCGCATCCAGCTCGGCATCGGCGTGACCCGGGGCCTGGGCGCGGGATCGCGCCCCGACGTCGGGCGCATCGCGGCCGAGGAGGCGCTCGAGGAGATCATGGAGACCCTTGGCGGCGCCAACATGGTCTTCATCACCGCCGGCATGGGCGGCGGCACCGGCACCGGCGCCGGCCCCGTGATCGCGCGAGCGGCGCGCGAGGCGGGCATCCTCACGCTCGGCGTCGTCACCAAGCCCTTCCAGTTCGAGGGCGCGCAGCGCATGCGGACCGCCGAAGCTGGCATCCAGGAGCTGCAGAAATACGTCGATACGCTCATCATCATCCCGAACCAGAACCTGTTTCGGGTCGCCAACGAGAAGACGACCTTCGCGGACGCCTTCAAGATGGCGGACGACGTGCTCTATTCGGGCGTGCGTGGCGTCACCGACCTCATGGTGATGCCGGGCCTGATCAACCTGGATTTCGCGGACATCCGCGCGATCATGGCCGAGATGGGCAAGGCGATGATGGGCACCGGCGAGGCCGAGGGCGATCGGCGCTCGATCGACGCGGCAGAAGCGGCGATCTCGAACCCGCTGCTCGACGACGTCTCGATGAAGGGCGCCAAGGGCGTGCTGATCAACATCACGGGCGGGCCGGACATGACCTTGTTCGAGGTCGACGAGGCCGCCAACCGCATCCGCGAGGAAGTCGATCCCGAGGCGAACATCATCTTCGGCTCGACCTTCGACGAGTCCCTCGAGGGCCGGATCCGGATCTCCGTGGTGGCGACCGGCATCGATGCCGCCGCCATGGCGCAGCCGCGTCCGGTGATCAGCCTGGTCAGCGACCGCTCGCGGCCCGAGGCGGCGCTTGCCGCAACGCTACTGCCGCCGCAACCCGCGGCGGCCTTTGTGATGCCGCCCATCGCGGCTGCCGCTGCCGCCATGGCGGCAACGCCGCAGCCGGCCATCTCCGGCACCAGCGCGCTCGCGATGGCGCAGCTGCAGCAGCAGTCACAGCCTCAAGCGGCGGCTCAGCCTTTGCCGCAGGCTCAGCCAGTGGTGCCCAAGCCGCCGCTCTTGGCGCCCGCGCTGCCGGAAGCCGAGAGGATCGAGCGCGCGATCGTGCGGGACGATGCCTTCATCCCGCCGAAGCCGGTCGAGCCGCAGGTTCGTCCGCCCATCGTCACGGCTCCGGTCGGATCGCCCGATCCCTTCGCGGCCGCCGCGATGGCGAATGGCGGGCGCGGGCAGCCCGCTTACAAGATGCGCGGGCCGAGCCTGTTCGAGCGGGTGACTGGCGTCGGGCGTGGCCGTGCCGCTCCGGCGGCGCCGCCACCGATCACGGCGGGGCCGGTGGCTCCCCCGCAGCCGGCGGCCCCGCAGCCGCAACAGCAGCGGCTCGGGCCGCTCGATCCCGCCGACCGCGTCACGGTGAGCAAGGGCGAGGAAGACCTCCTCGAGATTCCCGCCTTCCTGCGCCGGCAGGCGAACTGAGTCCCACCCCTTCTGGCCGGACGGCGACAGCATCGAGTCGCCGTCCGGCCGGAGGCCGCGGCTACCTAACACGATAGTTAAAGAGCCTGGTTAATTGGCTCTAACTTGCTGAAAAAGATAAGCAATCCGTGTTACAATCGTTCATAAACTGTGATTTGGCGTTGATGTTGCTCGCCTGTTAACTCTATCTGGCGCGAGGGGCCAATCGCGCTTTGAAATCGGGGGATTAGACGTGGATCTGGGGGTTGTACCGCAAAAGACCATAAAGGCGGCGATGCCATGCCGCGGTGTCGGTGTGCATTCCGGCGCCCGCGTCGCCATGGTTTTGCATCCCGCGCCGAGCGACAGCGGCATCGTGTTCCGCCGCAGCGATCGCGGTGGTGCCAGCGTCGCCGCCCACTGGCGCAATGTCCAGGAATCGCCGCTCTGTACCACGCTCACCAACGGGGAAGGCATCTCGGTCGCGACCGTCGAGCATCTGCTCGCGGCCTTTGCCGGCGCCGAGATCGACAACGCCGTCGTCGAGCTCGACGGCCCCGAAGTCCCGGTGATGGACGGCAGCGCCGAGCCGTTTCTTTTTCTGATCGAGCGCGCCGGTATCGTCGAGCAAGACGCGCCGCGCCGCGCCATCAAGGTCTTGAAGCCGGTGCGCGTCGCCGACGAGGACTCCGCGGCGGCGCTCGAGCCGGACGTCGGATTCAGCGTCAGCTTCGAGATCGATTTCTCCGACCAGCTGGTGCGGCGCCAGGACATCACGCTCTCGATCGATGCCGAGAGCTTCAAGGCCGATCTCGCGCGGGCGCGCACCTTCGGCTTCCTGGAGGAAGTGGAACGCCTGCGCGCCGCCGGCCTCGCGCGCGGCGGCTCGCTCGACAACGCCGTGGTTGTGGGCGACGGCAAGGTGCTCAACGTCGGCGGGTTGCGCTACGCCGACGAGTTCGTCCGGCACAAGGTGCTGGACGCCGTGGGCGATCTTTATCTCGCGGGCGGGCCGATCGTGGGCCATTTCCACGGCGTGCGCTCGGGCCATGCCATGAACCGGCGGCTGCTCGAGACGCTGTTTGCCGACCGCACGGCATGGTGCCGCACCACGCTCGGCACGGCGGAGCTCGCCGAGGCCGTCAATTGGGCCTCCGGCGCGCGCGTAGCCCGCGCTTAATCCGGACGCCGATCACGCTTTTTCGGGAGTTTTGCGGCTCGCCGTCCATGTTATAAAGGGCGCGGGGGCGGCGCCTGTGGCGCCTCCACCGGTGGGGTCATGGGTTGGGGCCGGTGTCATGCGTATTGGGGTGTCGCTGCGTTTTCTCGCCATTACGGGCGCGCTCGCGCTCGCGGCTTGCGCCGCCAAAGACAAGGACGCCTATGTCGAGCGTCCCGTCGAGGCGCTCTACAACACCGCCATGGACGAGATGGTGTCCGAGAGCTACACCAAGGCCTCCAAGGCCTTCGAGGAAACCGAGCGTCAGCATCCTTATTCGATATGGGCCACCAAGGCACAGTTGATGGCGGCCTACGCGCTCTACCAGGCCGGCAGCTACGACGAATCCATTCTGGCGCTCGACCGCTTCATCCAGCTGCATCCCGGCCATCCCGACGTCGCTTACGCCTATTACATGAAGGCGCTCGATTATTACGTACAGATCACTGACGTAGGCCGCGACCAGCGCCTCACCGAGGACGCGCTCAAGACGCTGCAGGAAGTGGTGCGGCGCTTTCCGGAAACCCGCTACGCGCGCGATGCCCGGCTCAAGATGGATTTGACGCGCGACCATCTCGCGGGCAAGGAGATGGAGATCGGCCGGTACTACGAGAACCAAAAGGAGTACCTCGCGGCGATCAACCGCTTCCGCATAGTGGTGGACAAGTTTCAGACCACCACCCACGTGCCGGAGGCGCTGCACCGGCTGATCGAGTGCTACCTGGCGCTCGGGCTCAACGACGAGGCGACGCGGACCGCCTCGGTGCTCGGCTATAACTATCCCGGCAGCGAGTGGTACCGCGACAGCTATGCGCTGGTGACCAACTCCAAAGACCTGCCGCCGGACCTGCGCGCTCAAAAAGGCTGGTTCGCGCAGGTGGTGGATTCGATTTTCTAGGGTCGCCTCACTTCTGTTGAAGGCGGAATGAACCCTCTCCGCCCCGCGCTTGCGGGGGGAGAGGGTGACACAGCTCACCCTCCCAGCGCTGACGCGCCGGGGACAACCGGCGGCCCTGCGACGGGCCGCCCGAAGGGTCGATCGCAGAGCGATCGACCGGTTGTCCCCTCTCCCCACTGCGTGCGGAGAGGGGCCAGTTAGGGCTCCATCTGAGCTTGGCCAATGTGCGGACCGGCTCTGGCCGGGCGGGGGCGGCGTGGCTATCATCCGCGCCCATGCTGCAAAGCCTCACCATTCGCGACGTGGTGCTGATCGACCGGCTCGAGCTCGGATTCCGCCCGGGGCTCTGCGTGCTGACCGGCGAGACCGGGGCCGGCAAGTCGATCCTGCTGGACGCGCTTGGCCTTGCGCTCGGCGTGCGCGCGGAGAGCGGCTTGGTGCGCAATGGCGCGGAGCAGGCGGTGGTGACCGCGGTCTTCGCGCTGCCGGCGGGACACCCGGCGCGGGCGCGCGTCGCGGAGCACGGGCTCGAGGGCGAGGGCGACGGCGTCCTCGTGCTGCGCCGGGTGCTGACCGCCGACGGCCGGAGCCGCGCCTTCGTCAATGACGAGCCCGCGAGCGTCGGGCTGCTGCGCGAGCTCGGCGAGATGCTGGTGGAGATCGAGGGCCAATTCGCTCAGCGCGGCCTGCTCGACGCGGCGACCCACCGCGAGGCGCTGGATGCCTTCGGCGGCCATGGTGCCGAGCTTCAGAAGATGCAGGGCGCCTGGCGCTCCTGGCGCGAAGCGCGGCAGGCCCGCGAGGCCGCGGCGCAGGGGCTCGCGAAGGCGCGCGCGGAGGAAGAGTACCTCCGCCACGTCCTGGGCGAGCTCGACGCCTTGAAGCCGGAGCGCGGCGAGGAGCAGCGGCTGGCGGAATCCCGCGCCTTCCTGCAACAGCGCGAGAAGCTCGGCGAGGCGCTGGAGGCGGCGCTCTTGGAGCTGGCGGGCGATCGCGGCGCCGAGCGCGCCCTCAGCACCGCGCTCCGCCCGCTCGAGCGCATGCGCGAGAAGCTGGGCGAACGCCTGGACCCCGCGGTGGCGGCGCTCGAGCGCGCCGCGAGCGAGCTGCGCGAGGCGATCGCGCAGGTGGAAGCGGCGCTCCGGGAACTGGGACCGGCCGGCCAGAGCCTCGAGCAGCAGGAGGAGCGTCTGTTCGCGCTGCGCGCTCTCGGCCGCAAGCACGGCGTCGCCGTCGATGCGCTCGCCGATCTGCGCATGGAGGTCGCCGGCAAGGTCGAGGCGCTCGAGGACGGCGGCAGCGAGGTCAAGGCGCTGCAGCGGCGCGAGGCCGAGGCGCGCAACGACTTTGTCGCGATCGCGAGCCGCATGGGCGAGCGGCGGCGGAGCGCCGCCAAGGCGCTCGACGCGGCGGTCGCCAAGGAGCTCAAGCCCCTGAAGCTCGACAAGGCGCAATTCGCCACGGTGCTGACGGTGCTGTCGGAGACCGAGTGGGCGGAGTGGGGCGCCGAGCGCGTGCACTTCGAGGTGCAGACCAATCCCAGTGCGCCGCCGGGGCCGCTCGCCAAGATCGCATCCGGCGGCGAGCTCGCGCGGTTCCTGCTGGCGCTCAAGGTGGTGCTGGCACGCAGCTTGCCCGCGCTCACGCTGGTGTTCGACGAGGTCGACAGCGGCATCGGCGGTGCTGTCGCGGCGGCGGTGGGCGAGCGGTTGCACCGGCTCGGCGAGAAGCTGCAGGTGCTGGTGGTGACCCATTCGCCGCAGGTGGCTGCCAAGGGCACGCATCATTGGCGGGTCGCCAAGCGGCAGGCCGCGAGCAACACGCTCACCACGGTGGCGGAGCTCAGCGCCGCCGAGCGGCAGGAAGAGATCGCCCGCATGCTCTCCGGCAGCGTCATCACCGCCGAGGCGCGCGCCGCCGCGGCGAGCCTGATGGGCGGGCTCCGGCCATGAGCGCGAAGCGGAAGGACAAGGAGTCCGTGGCGCCGTCGGTCGAGTCCCTCACCGAGGAGGAAGCCGCGGCTGAGCTGAAGCGCCTCGCCACGGAGATCGCGCATCACGATCGCCTCTACCACCAGCAGGACGCGCCGGAGATCTCCGACGCCGACTACGACGCGCTCCGTCGGCGCAACCAGGCGATCGAGCGGCGCTTCCCGCACCTCGTGCGCTCCGACAGCCCGAGCCAGCGGGTCGGCGCGGCGCCGGCAGGCGGCTTCGCCAAGGTCAGGCACGCGCTCCCCATGCTCTCGCTCGAGAACGCCTTCGACGAGCAGGATGTCCGCGACTTCTTCAAGGGCATCCGGAATTTCTTCAAGCGCCCGCAGGACCTCGAGCGCGTGGCCGAGGACAAGATCGCGGTGATGGCGGAGCCCAAGATCGACGGGCTCTCCTCGACTTTGCGCTACGAGCAGGGCCGGCTGGTGCTGGGCGCGACGCGCGGCGATGGCGTCACCGGCGAGAACG
>DATMMM010000184.1:0-4016 GCA_035569735.1 Allostellaceae bacterium
TGCGGCTTCACGGTGGCATCGGCGAGGTAGGTCAGCGACGCCTCGACATAAGGCCGAGATGCTTCGGCAGTGCTGTCGACACGAAGGGCCGCGCTCCGAGCAGGCATGGTAACCTCCTCAATTCTCCAGATTGGCCACGTAGATCAGTTCAATCTACAGACACTCATCTAGGCCGATATCCAGGGCGCCGCAAATGACCTTCCTGCATGGCATGGCTTATAAAACCTAGGGCTCGGGAGCCTGTCGCGGCGACGTGGGCGCCGGAGAGCCGAAACGTCCCGCTGATATCCTTCAATAAATTGGGTCTGCTAACCCGATCTACGATTTTGTGGCCCCTTCCTCCGCTTGGACGAGCGCGGGCCGTCCTGGGGTGCCGAGGCGTGTCAGACGGCACCCACGTCCGCGCGTTCAAACGGTTCGCCGCACTCCGCGCCTCGTTCGCCATGTCGGCAGTCGAGCACGCCGTTGTTCAGGTGCGCTCAACAAAACATTTTGGCGGCGCGGAACGCCGATTAGACAGCTCCCTTACCGCGGCGAGAGCGCGCGGTCGCAGGCGGCGACCTCGTCGGCGACCTTCGCCACCACCGGCCGGGCGCGGACGCGCGCGTGCCAGGCGGCGAGCCCCGGATGTCCGTCGAGACTCGGCCCCTTGAGCCGGAGCGCGAACAGCACCGTCATGAAGAGCGCGATGTCCGCGACCGAGAAGGCACCGCAGAAATACTCGCGATCGCCGAGCTGGTCCTGAAGATCGCTCAATTGCACGCGGATCGCGGCGTCGGCCTGGCGGCCTTCCTCTTCCCGCAACGCCTGTAGCCTCGGATCCGGATGCGGCGGCTCGGTCCGGTAGAGCAGATGCCGCACCTGCGCGAACAGGATCTCGTCTCCATAGAGCTCGAGCAGCCGGCAGCGGGCGCGCGCCTTGGGCTCTCGCGGGAAGAGCGGGGGCTCGGGATAGGCGTCCTCGAGGTATTCCGCGATGATGGTCGAATCGAAGAGCGTGAGATCGCCGTCCACCAGTACCGGCACCTGCGCCTTGGGATTGGCGGCCAGCACGCCGGGATGCTTGGGCGAGTAGCCCTTCGCCTGGCTGAACGGCACCATCTCGCGCTCGAAGGCGAGCCCCTTCTCGCCGAGCACGATCTCCACCTTGCGCGAGAACAGGCTGAGCGGGCCCGAATAGAGCTTCATGCGGTCTCCGCTCAGAGATGCGGCTCGATGAGCTTGCGGGTCTCGGCCGTGGGGACCACCGGCACGAACTCGAACTCGATGAGGTCGCCCCAGAACAAGACCCACTCCTGCAGCAGCCGCGCGTCGTCGCACTCCATCAGCTGAAAGCAGCGATCGAAGCTGCTCTCGATCCAGCTGTCGACGTAGCGCAGCCCGTCGGGGAGCCCGCGGCCCTTGTCGCGGAAGTGCCGATAGGCCGCCTTCGCATCGCGGTTCTTGAACCGCTCCACCACCATGAACAGCATCCGAGCCTCCTCTTAAGTCGGTTTCCCAGGACGTGCCAGCGTAATCTACCCGAGCGACCGCGCCCGCGTCACATCGAGCTCGTGATCGGTCAAGCGCCGCACGCGCTCCAGGAACTCCAGTGTGTTCGGCAACTTAGCGTGGATCTCGAAGGCGGCCTCGTCGGTCCAGCGCGAGTGGATGTAAAAGAGCCGCGGGTCGCGCGTCGACCGATAAGCATCGATCATGAGGCAGCCGGTCTCCGCGCGCACGAAACGGATCTGCCGTCGCAGCACCTCGGCGAGAGCCGCTTCCTCGCCCTCGCGGGCGTGGAAGCGGGCGAAGATGAAGAGTTCCATCAGCTATTCCATCCGATGCGGGGTTCAATTTATGGCGGGGCGCGCAGCGAGCAAGGACGCGGGACGCCTTGCCGGTCTTCCCATGTTAGAGTCTGCCGTATGACCCGCGGCCCCATCAAAGCACGACCCTTCGATTTTCCGTACGACGGCAAGCTCGATCCGGCGCGGCTGGCCCTCCTGGTGATCGACCTGCAGATCGATTTCGTCTCGGCCGACGGCTACCTCGCCAAGCGCGGCTACGACGTGACGCCGGTTCGCAAAATCCTGCCGACGGTAAGCGCGGTCATCGATGCCGTGCGATCCGTGGGCGGGCTCATCGTGCACACGCGGCAAGGCTATCGCGCCGACCTCGCGGACATGACGCCTTACGAGCGCTGGCGCCGCAAGCGGGGCGGCCTCGAGGGCACGCGGGTGCTGGTGCGGGGCTCGCCGGGGTTCGAGATCGCGCCGGAACTGCCGGTCGAGCCCGAGGACGTGATCGTCGACAAGACCGCGAACGGCGCCTTCACCTACACCGACCTCGAGCAGGTCTTGCGCGTGCGCGGGATCGAGCACCTGCTGTTCTCGGGCTGCACCACCGACGTCTGCGTCCACACCAGTTTGCGCGAGGCGCATGACCGGAACTTCCAGTGCCTCCTCATCGAGGATGCCTGCGCCAGCGGCGACGCCTATGCGCATGCGGCCGCCGTCCACATGGTAACGGTCGAGGACGGGGTCTTCGGCACGGTCGCGACGGCGGCGGATGTGATCGAAGGGCTTGGCAACAATAAAGGGTGACGCTTTTCATTACCGAGCCGTCTGCCTTAGTCTGCCCGCGTGTCCGACCCGAGCTCTTCTCCCCGACCAGCCTCCGACACCCCACCCGACATCATCGTGATCGGGTCGGGGGCGGCGGCGTTATCGGCGGCGCTCGCGGCCTCGGTGGGCGGCGCCTCCGTGCTGATCCTCGAGAAGAGCGAGAAGATCGGGGGCACCAGCGCCATGTCGGGCGCCGGCACCTGGATCCCCGTCAATCACCACGCGCGCGCGGCGGGGATCTCGGACAGCCCGGAGGAGGTGCTGGCGTATTTGCGCGCGGGCTCGGCGCCGGGCTGGGCCGAGAAAGAGGAGCCGCTCTGGCGCGCTTTCGTCGAGCACGCGCCCAAAATGTTGGAGTTCATCGAGCGCCACACGCCGCTCCGCTTCGCGCTGGTGGAGGAGCCGGACCCTCAGGCGGAGCAGCCCGGCGGCAAGCGGCGGGGGCGCATGCTCTCCCCGCGTCCGCTGAGCCGGCGGCTGCTCGGGCCTTTGGCGCCCAAGCTCCGCCGCTCCACGCTGCCGCACCGGTTCACCTATCAGGAAATGGTCGGCGAGGACCCCTATGGCTCGCCGCTGCGCGCGGGCCTCCGGCTCTGGCCGCGGCTGCTGTCGCGGATTCTTACGGACAGCGCGGGCCAGGGGAATGCGCTGATGATCGGCATGATCAGGGGCGCGCTCGACAAGGGCTGCCGGCTCGAGCTGGAGACGCGGGTGGTCGAACTCGTGGTCGATCCCGGGAGCGGCCGGGTTGAGGGCGTGGAGGTCGAGCGGAAGGGAAAGCGCGAGCGCTTGACCGCGCGGCGCGGCGTGGTGCTGGCGACCGGCGGCTTCGAATGGGATCGCGAGCTCTTCCAGAAGAATTTCCCGGGTGCCATGGGCATGATTGGCAGCCCGCCCACCAATACCGGCGACGGCCAGAAGATGGCCGCGAGGATCGGCGCTGCGATCGAGCGCATGGACCAGGCGAACGTCTATCCGCTGCTGCCGGCCACTTACGAGGGGAAGCCGCACGGCATGCCCGCCACATTTCAGGCGCATCCGCATGCGGTCGTGGTCGATCGCAACGGCCGCCGCTTCGTCAGCGAATACGATTACAACATCGGCGAGGCGATCGACCGCCGCGATCCCGCGACCGGCGAACCGCTGCATCTGCCCTGCTGGCTCATCGCGGATAGGCGCTTCCTCAAGGCTGCGCTGATGTTCCATTGGTATGCGCGCAAGCAGAAGGGCTGGGTGCGCAAGGCGCCGACCCTCGCGGCGCTCGCCGCGATGATCGACCTGCCCGCGGACGTGCTCGAGGCCACGGTCGAGCGCTTCAACGGCTTCGCGCGCGCCGGCCGAGACGAGGACTTCCATCGCGGCGAGAGCGTGTGGGAGCGCTACAAGACGCACGCGCACGACGGCGACGGC
>DATMMM010000185.1:0-10007 GCA_035569735.1 Allostellaceae bacterium
CGGAGATCTCGGCGAGGCGGTTGCGCTGGCGCAGCCGCTGGCCCGCGGAAGTCGGCGTGCCGGCGGCGCGGGTCAGCCCGTCCCAGCGCCAGAGCGCGCCGTCCCGGCTCACCAGCCGCTGACCCGGCCGCAAGCGCTCGCGCAGCCGCTCGGCGGTATCGGCATCGGGCACGACCCCGATCTGTCCGAGCCGCCGGCTCAGCACCGGCGGCGCGGTCACATGCGCGCCCAAGCTTTCCACGCCCTCCGGCAGGTCCGGCGGCGCCTCATAGGGCGGCAAGGTGGTCCAATGGGTGGGCGCCGCGGGATCGAGGGGTGCCGCGAGGTCGTCGCCCAAAGCGGCGCCCAGCGCCGCCTCGTAGCCGGCCTCGACCCGAAGCGTGTCGATGAGCGGGGCCGCATGCGGGCTCGCTGTCGCCGCCAGCAATTCCGAGAGCGCCTGCGCCTCGGTGTCGAGCTTCTGGCGCCGGCTCTGCGCGGCCTCGAAGGGCGCGCGCGCCCTCTGCTCGGCCGCTTCCGCGTTCCGGAGCGCCTGCTCCGCCGCATCGGCGGCGGCGCTCGCGCGGGCCATCTCCGCCTCGGCGGCCGCCACGAGAGCCGTGGCGGCCTCGAGAACGCCGCTCGGCAACGCTTCCGCTGCGAGGGCAAGGCGCTGGCGATCGAGCTCGGCCCCGCGCTCGGTGAGCCGCGTGCGCCGTGCCGCCATGTCCTGCGCTTCGCGCGCGAGCGCATCGCGGCGCGCCTCGAGCGCCGCCGCTTGCTGGGTCAATTGCTCGACCTCGGCTTCGAGAGCCTCGACCTCCCCGGTGCTGAGACGCAGGGCCTCCGCCGCGGCCGCTTGCTCGCCGGCCTCGCTCGCTTGGGCCGCAGTGAGCTCCTGACGCTCGGAACCGAGCCCCTCGAGCGCGGTTTGCGCGTCGGCCGCAAGACCGGCCTCGCGCGTGCGGTCCTGCGCCACTTGAGCGAGGCGCTCCTCGGCCGCGGCGCGCGCTTGCGCGACCCGGCGCTCCTCGTCCTCGAGACTCTGCCGCGCCAGGGTCAGGCGTTGCAGCTCCGCCGCCGCCGCCGCCTCGCTCTGCCGCAAGCCCGGCAGCACGCTCCCCGCCTGCTCGCGGTCGCGCTCGGCGGCGAGCGCCGACATGGTGAGCTCGCCGACCTGTCCCTCGACGGCATGGAGGCGCTCGACCGCTGCCTCGAGCTCGGCGTTCGCCTTGAGCCAGCGCAGGTGCAGCACCATCGCCTCGGCGCGCCGGATGTGATCGGAGAGCCGCCGATAACGGCCGGCTTGGCGCGCCTGCTTCTTCAGCGCCTCCAGCTGCTCATCCTGCGTGCGCAGGATGTCGTCGAGCCGCGTCAGGTTGGCTTCGGCGGCCTTGAGGCGAAGCTCGGCCTCGTGCCGGCGCGCGTGCAGGCCGGAGATGCCCGCAGCTTCTTCCAAGAGCGCGCGGCGCTCGATCGGCTTGGCGCCGATGATCCAGCCGATGCGGCCCTGGCTCACCATCGCGGTCGAATGCGCGCCCGTCGCGAGGTCGGCGAACAGCAGCTGGACGTCGCGCGCGCGCACTTCCTTGCCATTGATGCGGTAGGCGGAGCCGGTGCCGCGCTCGATCCGGCGCACGATCTCGATCTCGCTGTGCTCGTTGTAGAGCTGGGGCGCGTTGCGGCCGGCATTGTCGAGATGCAGCCCGACCTCCGCCACGTTGCGCGCGGGCCGCGTGCCGGTGCCGCCGAAGATGACGTCGTCCATCTCGCCGCCGCGCAGGCGCTTGGCCGAGGTCTCGCCCATGGCCCAGCGCAGGGCCTCGACGAGATTGGACTTGCCGCAGCCGTTCGGTCCGACGATGCCGGTGAGCCCCGGCTCGATCACGAGGTCGGTCGGGTCGACGAACGACTTGAACCCGGTCAACCGCAACTTGGAGAACTGCACGATACCCCTACGTAGTCCCGCTGTTGTTTTTTCTCGATCGCGGCGTCCGCCTCAGGATTTGGACGCCGCCTGGTTCAGTGCCTTCTCGAATTCGGGATAGGGCTGCGCGCCCACCACCCGGACGCCGTTGACGAAGAACGTCGGCGTCGATTCCACCTTGTACTGCTGCTCGGCCTGGAGCCGGCTGTCGAGCACACGCTTCTGCATGGTCTCGTCCTTCATGCAGGCGGCGAATTGCTCGTCGCTCATGCCCGAGACCCTCGCAAGCTTCCCCAGCGCCTCGTCGACCTTGCCGCCGGTGGCCCAGTTGGTCTGGCTGCGGAAGAGCACGTCGACGAACGGGTAGAACTGATCCGGGGGCGCGCAGCGCGCGAGCATCGCCGCGCGTACCGCCGCCTGGTCGAGCGGAAAGTCGCGGAAGATCAGGCGCGCCTTGCCGGTATCGATCCACTCGGCCTTCACCTTGGGCAACACGTTCTGGTCGAAGTCCGCGCAATGCGGGCAGGTGAACGAGGCATACTCGACGATCGTGATGGGCGCGTCGGGTTTGCCGAGGATGCGGTCGTCGGGCGTCGGCTCCGGCGCCGATTGGGCAAAGCCGGGCGTGGTGCCGGCCAAACCCAGAGCCACGACCATCGCGGCTAACGCAGTCCAAATCTTCGGCATTTGACGCTCCAAGCCACTAGATGTTGATGCTAGGTCCGGCACTCCGGCAAAGCAAGCTGGGCGGGTGGGCTCAGCGTGGCCGCTGGCCAAGGATCGCCGCACCCAGTCGTACGAGCGCGGATTTAAGAGCGGGATCAGACACTTGCGACACGCGCTCGGCAAGCGCCGCAGCCTCGCTGGGGGTCAGCGGCCGGAGCGCCGGCGGGCCGGTCCGGATCTTTTCGGGCATCGGGCCCTGCACCAGCGCGAGTCGCGCCACGGCGCCATAGCCGAAGAAGCCGTTGATGCGCTCGAGGAGTTGCGGCTCGCGGTGCTGCACCGAGAGCGCGGCCGCCGAGGTGACCCGGAGCTTGAGCACGCCGTCCTTGCGGCCCCCCCCTGGAAAGCTCAGCTTCACAGGCAGGGTCTCGGCAGCGAGTTCCGCTCCCACCACGGCGCTCCACTCAGCCAGCAAATGTGCCTCGCCGAGGCCGCGCTTCCCCAGCGCGCGGCCCGCGATGCGATGCAAATCGCCGCCCACGGGCCGCATCCTGCCGCGCCGCCGCTCGCTCTCCCCGCTGACTGCCATCTGGTCTCGCTCCGAGCCTCATGCGATGGTAGCGGCGGGTCCAGCCGCCGTCGAAGGAATCCGTCCGAGGGAGTGCCCAGCGCCCGATCCCGATGAGCCCGACCGCCGCCGAGGCCGTTCTGGACAGCGCGACCGTCGCACCAAACCTGCTGCGCTGGTACGACCGACATCGCCGCACGCTGCCCTGGCGCGCCAAGCCCGGCGAGGCGCCGGATCCCTATCGCGTCTGGCTCAGCGAGATCATGCTGCAGCAAACCACGGTCGCGACGGTAGGCGCTTATTTTGACCGCTTTGTGGCGCGCTTCCCGAGCATCGCGGCGCTCGCCGGTGCTTCGCTTGACGATGTGCTGCATGCCTGGCAGGGGCTCGGCTATTACGCCCGCGCGCGCAATCTGCACGCCTGCGCGCGGGCCGTGACGACGCTGCACGGCGGCGCCTTTCCCGAAGACGTCGAGGGCCTGCGCGCCTTGCCGGGGATCGGCGCCTACACTGCCCCCGCGATCGCGGCCATCGCCTTCGACCGCAAAGCCGCCGCCGTCGACGGCAACGTCGAGCGCGTGGTGGCGCGGCTCTTCGCCTTGGAAGCACCGCTGCCGGGCGCCAAGCCCGAGCTGCGCCGGCTCGCCGAAACGCTGGTGCCCGACTGGCGCGCCGGCGATTTCGCGCAGGCGATGATGGATTTGGGCGCCACCGTCTGCACGCCGCGCACGCCCAAATGCATCCTCTGCCCCGTGCAGGCGTTCTGCCGCGGCCGTGCGCTGGGTATCGCCGAGATCTTGCCGCGCCGGCGCGCGCGGACGGCGCGGCCCACCCGGCGCGGCATCGCGTTCTGGGCGGTCAGGCCCGACGGCTCGGTGCTGCTGCGCCGGCGGCCGGAGCACGGCCTGCTCGGCGGCATGATCGAGGTGCCCTCGACCGAGTGGCGCGAGGCCGCGATCTCCGAGGCCGCCGCCCGCAAGGAAGCGCCGGTGCGCGCGAGCTGGGTGCGGCTCCCCGGCACCGTGCGCCACACCTTCACGCATTTCCATCTGGAGCTCGCCGTGCTCGCGGGCGAGACCGAGGCGAACGCTAAGATCACGGGTAGCTGGGTCCCGCTCGACCGGCTCTCGGAGCAGGCGCTGCCGACGGTGATGAAGAAGGTGGTCAACCACGCCCTCGGCGTGGCGCGGCGGAGCCGGCGCGCGCGCTGACGGTCAGAACGACGCGCGGAAGGTCAGATTGAGCGAGCCGTAGTGGTCGGGCGCGTTCTGGTGGATGAATTCCTGGCTGCGGTAGACGTAGGTGTAGGCAAGCCGCCAGTGGCCCCAGGTGCCCGCGAGGCCGCTCTCGAGGTCGCCGACCACCGGCAGCTTGTCGACGCTGGCGCTCGCCTTGAAGCTGTTGCCGTCGAGGAAGATGTTGCGGGCGACGGCCCGCCCCTCGGCGCCCAGGAAAACGTAGAAGCCGATGCCTTCGACATCGGCGCGGTCGGGATTGATGTACTCGGAGCCGTTGTTGAGATCGACATGTGGCGGGCCGTAGTCGACGCGCAGGTTCCGTCCCAGCCGGATCATGCCGCCGCCGGCGAGGTAGTCGTAGACATTGCCGACCCGGGCGCTCGCCTCGGGGATCGCGTCCCATCCCCAGTCGCGGTCTTCGCCGATCGCCTGCCAGAAGCGCCACTTCCTCGTATAGAAGAGATCGAGCGTGGGCTCGTTGTGCAGCTGCGCGTGCCAGCCCCGGAAGGTCGCGACGTTGATCAGCAGGTGGAACTTGGTCTGTACCTGGTTGGCGAGCGAGCCCGGCCCCACGAGGCCGAGCTTGAGCGCGAGCTCCTCGTATTGCTCGGCGTCGGTGTCCTGCATCAGGCTCAGGCCGCCATAGGCCCAACCCGCATAGGGCCGGTCACGCGGGTCCGGATTGACCAATCCGCCGTTCTCGGGCGTGTAGATGTTCTGCCCGAAGGAGAGGTTATAGCGCCGGACCACGCCGGGGCCGCCGCCGGCGAAGATCGGCAGGCCCGAGGCGAGCCAATCGAAGGGTGCCTGCCAAGTGGGCTCGTGCACATCGCCGCTGGTGGCGGAGAAGCGGATGCCGTGGGTGTAATGCCGGTCGCGGTTGTCGGGCGCCCAGAAATCGTCCTCCTCGACGATGTTGCCGGTCCAGACATCGTCGGCGCGGGCGCGTGGCACCGGCGCGGCCAGCACGCTGACGGTTATGGCGATCGCGACCAGGGCGCGCACGAGAGACCGAGATAGGCCTGCGAACGGCAAGATCAACCGGTGCGTTTGCCGGCTGGATGGACATCCTGCGTCCTTCGACTCGCGCGCTCAGCCGCGCGGCTCAGGATGAGGTGATTTTCTCAATGCCATCAAAACTGCCCCTTATCCTGAGCCGCCGCGCTTGGGCGGCGAGTCGAAGGACGCACTGAGTCGATCCAGCCGGCAACCGCTCTACGCGGCCCCGCCGGCCATCTCCGCGCGCATGCGCTGGCGGAGCGCGTCGATCGGCACCATCGCGCCCTTGCGCTCGACATGCCAGAAGGCCCAGCCGTTGCAGGCGGGAGCGCCCTGCACATGGGCGCCGACCCGATGGATCGAGCCGCGGGCGTCGGCGGAGATCACGCTGCCGTCGGCGCGCACCTTGGCGGTCCAGCGCCGGCGGGCGTCGAACAGCACCTCGCCGGGTTTGAGGAGCCCGCGCTCGACCAGCGCGCCGAAGGGGATGCGCGGCTCCTCGCGCTTCTGCGGCGCCACCACGTCATCGAGATCGGCCGGCGAGACCGCGCGGATGCGCTCGCGCGCAATCGCGGCGTAGCCGGGATCGCGCTCGATGCCGATGAAGCGCCGGCTCAGGCGCCTGGCGACCGCGCCCGTGGTTCCTGTGCCGAAGAAGGGATCGAGCACGAGATCGCCCGGCCGGGTCGAGGCCATGAGCACGCGATGCAGGAGCGCCTCGGGCTTCTGGGTCGGATGCGCCTTGCGGCCGTCCTCGCCCTTGAGCCGCTCGCTGCCGCCGCAGAGCGGCATCAGCCAGTCGCTACGCATCTGCAGCTCCTCGTTGAGCGTCTTCATGCTCTCGTAGTTGAAGGTGTAGCGCGCCTCGCGCGAGCGCGCGCACCAGAGCAGCGTCTCGTGCGCGTTGGTGAAGCGCCGGCCGCGGAAATTCGGCATCGGGTTGGTCTTGCGCCAGACGATGTCGTTCAGGATCCAGTAGCCGAGGTCCTGCAGGATCGCGCCCACGCGATAGATGTTGTGATAGCTGCCGATGACCCAGAGCGCGCCGTCGGGCTTCAGCAGGCGGCGCGCCGCCGCGAGCCAGTCGCGCGTGAACCGGTCGTAGTCCTCAAAGCCCCCGAACTTGTCCCAGGCATCGTCGACGCCATCGACCCGCGTATTATTCGGGCGCAACAGCTCGCCGCCGAGCTGCAGGTTATAGGGTGGGTCCGCGAAGACGAGATCGACCGAGGCCTCCGGCAGCCGCGCCATCTCGATGGCGCAATCGCCGACCAGCACGGAGTTGTCGCGGAGCGCCAGCACGATCCCCCTCCCCAACGTGAAGGGCGCACTCTGGAGTCCGCGACTCCGCGCGTCAATAGCTCTTATGAGTCAAGGTTTTAGGGGGATTCTCTCGCTTCGAAGTCAAACAGGTCCCGGGCGGGCTGGAACGACAACCGGTGGTGGGGCGTGAGGCCGAGACGCACAATAGCTGCCTGGTGCTCGGCCGTGCCGTAACCGACATTGGTGGTCCAGCCATAGCCTTCATAGCGCTGGGCGAGGCGCTGCATCAGCCGGTCGCGGGCGACTTTGGCGACGATCGAGGCGGCGGCGATCGAGAGCGAGAGGCCGTCGCCGCCCACCACCGTGTGGACGGGGCAGGGCAGGAGTGGCGCCTGATTGCCGTCGACCAGCGCCGCGGTCGGCCGCTCCGGCAGCGCCGCCACGGCGCGACGCATCGCGAGCAAACTCGCGCGCAGGATGTTGATCCGGTCGATCTCGCCGACGGAAGCGGCGCCCAGCGCGATCACGGCGCAGGAGCGCAGCGCCGCCGCGTATTCCTCGCGCTCCTCGGCCGTCAGCTTCTTGGAATCGTCGATGCCCGTGCGCAGCGACCTTGGCATCCGCTGGCGGTCGAGGATCACCGCCGCCGCGACCACCGGGCCCGCGAGCGGACCGCGGCCTACCTCATCGATGCCGCACACCAAGCCGCCCAGCGCCGCCTCGCGAGCGAAGTTCGGCATGGCCCGGACCTACCCCTCATAGGACAGCACGACGAAGTCGCGCTCATTGTGGCGGAAGGTCCCGCGCGGCACCACGCCCATCTTCGCGTGCGCGCGCAAAGACACAGAATTGTCGGCGCGAATGAACAGGATCCCCTCGCGGCCAGGGAGCCGCGTCCGCAGCGACTCGAAGAGACATTGCGCGAGGCCGCGGCCGCGCTCGCTCTCGGCGACGACGATCGGCCCATAGACGTAAGCCGCGGGGCCGCCGGCATAGGCCGCGAGCATGGCGCGGATCACCGGCACCGCCGCGACCGTCGGCTGCGAGGCCGCCAGCAGATATCCGACGATCGCATCGCCGCGCCGCGCCACCAGCAACGGAAGATCGGACAGCATCGCCGCGATCTGCTCGCGGCTCAGCGTTGCCGAGAGCGTGCCGCCGCGCTCCGGCTGGTTCGCCTCCTGAAGTGCCAAGATGCCGTCGAGGTCGCGCTCGCTCGCGGTGCCGATTTCGATGCCGCCGCTCATCGCCAAATGAGGACACAGGGGCCGCGCCGGGATCAAGCAAGTTCCTTGCAAGCGCCTTCATTCCGTCATCATTCTGCGGCACAAGACGCGGGACGCAGCCGGGCGCGTGCTCCGAGGTGTTGGATCCATGATGAGCCTGCCGTTTCTGGACACAGAGGGTCGGGTGGTCGTGCCGCCGCCCAAGCGGCGCCTGCTCCGGGAGTTCCGCTCCGTGCTGATGCCGCGGCCGCGGCTGATCCGCCATCCGCTGCTCGCGAATGCGCCGCGCGGCGACGGGCATCCCGTCTACGTTCTGCCGGGTTTCCTCACCAACGACGGCCGCACGCGCCATCTGCGGCGCTTCCTCGCCACGCTCGGCTACGAGGTCCATGGCTGGGGCGAGGGGATCAATTGGGGACCGACGGACTACGCGATCGCCGCGATCGAGCGGCGGCTGCAGGCGATCCAGCGGCGGCACGGGCGCAAGGTCACGCTGATCGGGCACAGTCTCGGCGGCTTGCTCGCCCGCGAGCTCGCGAAGAAATTTCCCGACGGCGTGCGCGCCGTGGTGATGCTGGGAAGCCCCGTGCGGCTGCCGACGGCGACCAGCCTCGCGGTCTTCTTCCGGCTGCTCGCGCGCTTCCATCGCACCGCGCGCGGCCTGGAGATCGCCGAGCTCAACCGCCCGCCGCCCGACTCCATCCCGGTGACGGCGATCTATACGCGCGAGGACGGCATCGTCGCTTGGGAGAGCTGCCTCGAGCACGGCGGCGCGCTGCGCGAGAACGTCGAGGTGCGCGGCACGCACAGCACATTGCCCAGCAACCCCCTGGCGCTCACCATCGTCGCGGACCGGCTCGCGCAGTCGGAAAACGAGTGGCGGGCTTACGTGGCGCCGGCCTCAATAGTGCCCGAATCAAAGGTGAGATTTCGGCGCCGGCGCCTCAGTGCTTAACGGTTAAGTAGGAACACTTACGTACTCTCCCGAATTATAGGATGTTCACAAAATCGCTATCCTCTCGTCTCGACGGGCTGCTTCGAAGTCTGTCCGGCAGAGGAAGCGGCGATGATCACCACGGCGTGGCTTGAGATGAGCGATACCCGCATTCGGCGCGCTACAGGGACGTCCAGACCCCGATCGGTGAGCGATCTCGCCGCCGATTGGAAGCGCTGGACTTTGGCCGAGCGGATCGGCGCCATCGTGCTGGTCTCGTTCGTGCTGCTGGCCGTGCTCGCGGCCTCGACGCCGCTGGCCTCGGGAGGACACTGAGGCCCCGGAGCATTTTCCGCCGAAGTGGACGCCGGTTCGGCGCAGAAAATGCGACAAACAAAGAATCCAGACGCGAGCGGCAGGGGCCCGGTCATGGCACCCTCCGTCACCCGAGCGCTCGATGCCATCAAGCGCCACGGTGCCACACCCGAGCAGATCGATCACGCCGTGCTCTGCGCCATCAATCTGACGCTCTACCTGGCTTCCGGCGGCGACGATCGGGTGTCCGACGGCTTCAACAAGGATATCGCGGGGAACGGCCGGGATTTCGGCCGGCGAGTGGCTGAGCCGGCGTCGGTCTGACCGACGCCGGCTCGCCATCAGAGCAAGCTCAGCTGATCGCCCGGCCGCGGCGGCGGACGGAACAGCGTGGTGTCGAGGCGCCAGAGGCCGCGGCGCTCGTTGAGCTTCAAACGGTGGCAGGCGCGCTCGAAGCGGATGCGCAGCATCTCGGCGTAAGGGCCCGTGCCGCGCATGCGCTTGCCCCATTCGGAGTCATAGGGCTTGCCGCCATGGGTATCGCGCAGCAAGGACATCACATGCATCGCCTTGTTGGGCGCGTGCGTGGCGAGCCAATCCTCGATCAGGCCTTTGATCTCCAGCGGCACGCGCAGCAGCGTGTAGCCGGCGCCCTTGGCGCCGCGCTCGGCCGCGGCCTCGAGCAGGCGCTCCATCTCCATGTCGTTGAGCGCGGGGATCATCGGCGCGGTCATCACG
The DNA here is from genome assembly GCA_035569735.1 of Allostellaceae bacterium. Lineage (GTDB taxonomy): Bacteria > Pseudomonadota > Alphaproteobacteria > ATCC43930 > CGMCC-115725 > DASZHJ01. The sequence continues at coordinate 9,854 of DATMMM010000185.1, forward strand.
TTGACGGGGATGCCCGCCGAGCTCAGCGCCGCGATGGTCTCCAGCCGCCGCTCGGGCGTCGCCGCGCGCGGCTCCATCTTGCGCGCCAAGGCGCGGTCCAGCGTCGTGAGCGACACCGAGACCACCGCGAGCCGGTCGCGCGCCATCTCCGCGA
>DATMMM010000186.1:0-9620 GCA_035569735.1 Allostellaceae bacterium
CCCAGCGAGGTCCTTGTCTTCATCGATAACGACGGCTCGGCGCGAGAGCTAACCGATGCCGAGAAGACCTATGTCGATAGCGACTTCTCGCCCTTTGACGGCGCGCGGCCCTACATCAAGTCGCGGTACGAGCAGCGCAACGCATTGGGCGAGCTCAGGGGATTTCTGCAACGCAGGCAGCTGACGGCTGGCACGGCCGTCCATCCAGCGCCCCCTCCAAGTCCACCGGTGAACACGCCGCGGGCGGTGGCGGACTCGATCCTCGACGTGATCCGAAAACATCGCCCCGAGTGACCAGCCCAGGAAGCGCTCCCGCCGCGGCCGGTCTCGCTCTAAGGGCCGATGAGCGCGTGGGCGCGCGCACGTGGCTCGCCTTTCTCGCCATGTGCCTCGGCATGTTCATGGCGATCCTCGACATCCAGATCGTCGCCAGCTCGCTGCCGGAGATACAGGCCGCGGTCGGCATTCCCGCCCACGAGCTCAGCTGGATCCAGACCGCCTATCTGATCGCCGAGGTGATCGCGATCCCGCTGACGGGATGGCTGACGCGGCTCATGACGCTGCGCGGCATGTTCGTGGCCGCGGCAGCGGGATTCACCCTTGCGAGCGTCGGCTGTGCTGTCAGCAATAGCTTCGCCTCGCTGGTCGCCTTCCGGGTGATCCAGGGTTTTTGCGGCGGTGCCATCATCCCGGCGGTCTTCACCTCGGTCTTCGTCTTGTTCCCGCGTGCGCGGCAGGTGCGCGCCACCGCGATCGCCGGCGTCTTCGCGGTGCTGGCGCCGACGCTCGGACCGGTGGTCGGCGGCTACATCACCGAGACCTATTCCTGGCACTGGCTGTTCCTGATCAATCTGGCGCCCGGCATCGTCGTCTCGCTCCTGGTCGGCCTGTTGCTGCGCGTAGGGTCCCCGGACTGGACGCTGCTGCGCTCGTTCGATTTCGTGAGCCTCGCGCTGCTCGCGGTCTGCCTCGCGAGCCTCGAGATCCTGCTCAAGGAGGCGCCGCCGCGCGGCTGGGGCAATCCACTGGTGATGGCGCTCTCGGCCGTGTGTCTCGCGAGTGCCGCCGTGCTGATCCCACGCAACCTCCACCGCGCGCGCCCGCTGATCGTGCTGCATGCGTTCCGCGATAGCGGCTTCACCGTCGGCTGCGTCTACAGTTTCGTCTTGGGTGCGGGGCTCTATGCCTCCGTCTACCTGCTGCCGATCTTCCTGGGCTTCATCCGCGACCACTCGCCGCTGGAGATCGGCATCGTCATGCTGGTGGGCGGCGCCGCGCAGCTTTTGATCGCGCCGATCGCCGCGCCGCTGGAGCGGCGCCTCAACCGCCGGCTGCTCACGGGCTTCGGCTACGGTGTCTTCGCCGTGGGCCTGATCAGCAACGGCTTCGCCACGCCCGAGACCGATTTCGATGGGCTGTTCTGGCCGCAGGTGCTGCGCGGCCTCGCCGTCATGTTCTGCCTGCTGCCGACCACCAGCTGCGCGCTCGAGACCCAGAGCGCCGAGAGCATCGCCGACGCCAGCGGCTTCTTCAACCTGATGCGCAACTTGGGCGGCGCCATCGGCATCGCGCTGATCGACACCGTGCTGGAGCTCCGGCCGGCCGGGCACGCGGCACGGCTGATCGAGCGGCTGCAAGCCGGCGACCCCACGGCCGCCGCCTTCGTGGGCCTGCCGCTCGACCGCTTCCACAATGTGCCGCTCGGGCCCATCGACGAGGCGACGCGGGAGACCGTGCGGCCGCTGATCGAGCGCGCCGCCGCCGTCGCCAGCTTCAACGACGCCTATTTCCTGCTGGGCGCGTTCTTCCTGCTCTCCCTCGCCCTTCTCCCCTGGCTCCGCCCCACCCCCACCCCGCCCAACGCGATCGCGCCGATCGTGGGGATCTGAAGGTCAAAGATCGCTGCCATGACAGCCCCTCTCCGCTCCTGAGCTTGTCGAAGGAGGGGAGAGGGAGGGGCCCAGCGCGAGCGATGGGAGGGTGAGGTGTGCATCCCCGGGCACGATCGCGTTTGCCCTCAACACCCACCTCACCTAGCCTCTCCGCCCTGAAGGGCGGAGAGGGACTTTGTCACCGAAGAAGGCGCGTTCCCGCCAAAAACCAGTTGCGACGCCCGAGCTCGCGACCATCCGCGACGTCCTCCAATACGCCGTGCGCATATTCACCGCGGCGAAGCTCGTTTTCGGCCATGGCACCGACAACGCGCGCGACGAGGCGGCGTTTCTGATCCTCGAGGGCTTGCATCTGCCGATCGACCGGCTCAAGCCCGTTCTCGAGAGAAAGCTCACGGACGACGAGCGGTGGCGGCTCGTGGGTTTGATCGAGGCGCGTGTCGCCACGCGCAAGCCCGCCGCCTATCTGCTGGGCCGCGCCTATGTCGGCGGCGTGCCGTTCCATGTCGACGAGCGCGTGATCGTGCCCCGCTCCTTCATCGGCGAGATCCTGCGCGGGCCGCTCTTCCGGAGCGAGCGCGCGGGGCTGATCGATGACGCGCGACGTATCCGTCGCGTGCTCGATCTCTGCACGGGATCGGGCTGCCTCGCCGTGCTGGCGGCGCGCGCCTTTCCGGAAGCGACGATCGACGCCACGGAAATCTCCGCGGAGGCACTCGCGGTTGCCCGCCGCAATGTCGAGGAGAGCGGCGCCGCAGCGCGCATCCGGCTCCTCGAGGGCGATCTCTTCGCGCCGGTCGCCGGCGAGCGCTACGACCTCATCCTCGCGAACCCACCCTATGTCGACGCCGAGGGCATGGCGGCGCTGCCCAGGGAATACCGGCACGAGCCCGCGCTCGCGCTCGACGGCGGCGCCGATGGCCTGCAGCTCATCCGCCGCATCCTCGCGGAGGCGCCGGCACATCTCACAGCCAAAAGCGGCCTCCTCTGCGAGATCGGCCGCGGCAAAACGCCGCTCGAGGCGGAATTCCCCCTGCCCTTCCTCTGGCTCGATACCGAAGGCAGCAGCGGCGAGGTGTTCTGGCTCGAGGCCGAGAACTTTCGGCCAATCAGCCTTCGTATTTGAACGAGAGCTGGAGCCGCGTGCGGTAGGCGACCACCTTGCCGTCCTCGACCCGGACGTCCATCTTCGCGACTTCGGCGATGCGGATGTCGCGCAGCGACTTCGAGGCCGTCTCGACGGCATGCTTGGCGGCGTCCTCCCACGAGGTCTTGCTGGTGCCGATGACGTCGATCACGCGATAGACGCCGTCGCCGTTCTTCTTCGCCATGGTGCCTCCTCCTCCGGGCTGGTTGCTCGTGCGCCCATGTCCCAAGCATAGACCCGGGCCCGGCCCCGCGAAAGCCGCAGCGGCCGGCTTGCGCTTTGCGGAAGACGAGTGTACATACACTCTATGCTCGAAGACACCGACGGCTTCCGCGAGTGCCGGGACTGCCTCTGCTTTGCGGTGCGCCGCGCCGCGCGGGCGGTGACGCAGCACTATGAGCGCCACTTGCGCCCCGCCGGGCTGCGCGCGACGCAGTTCTCGGTGCTGGTCCGTTTGGCGCAGACCGGGCCCATGCCGATCAACCGGCTCGCGAGCCAGATGGGGCTAGAACGCACGACGCTGAGCCGCAACCTGCGCCCGCTGGTGGCGAAACGGTGGATCGCGGTCTCCGAGGAAGCTGACCGCCGCGTGCACAGTGTCGCCATCACGGCCAAGGGCCGCGCCATCGCGCGCGAGGCACTGCCGGCCTGGCGGAAGGCGCAGGCCTCCGCCAAGAAAAAACTCGGCGCGCTGCACCTGGAGGCGCTCGCCGCAGCTGTCCGCTGAGCCGTTTTTTTGCGCAAGAGAGTGTACGTACACTGAAAGGAGAGAGCCACATGCCGACCCACGATCTCATCGGAGCGATCGAACTCACCGCCAGCGCCGCCATCCTGGTGGGCGCCCTCGCCGCCATCCAGCCGGAGTCCGTCGCGCGGCTTGGCGTGGCGGCGCTCCTGGGCGGCTGGTTCGCCCTCGTCGTCGTCGCCGCGGCGCTCCAGCTCTTCGATCCGCACATCGGGCTTGGCGCGCCCGCGATGGGGTTCGCTGTGCTCGCACCCGTGGTGGCACTCGCCTATGCCGCCCGGCGCTCGCCCGCGATCCAAGCAGCCGTGCTCGCGGCACCAGCACCGCTGCTGATCGGGATCCATGTCGTGCGCGTGCTGGGAGTCTCCTTCGTCCTGCTCTATGCCGAGAACCGCTTGCCCGCGCCATTCGCGCCCTTGGCGGGCTGGGGCGACATCTTCATCGGCCTCACCGCGCTCCCGGTCGCCTGGATGGTTTCGCGGCAGGCATCCGGCTGGCGCGCGGTGGCGCTCGCCTGGAACTCGCTCGGCGTCCTCGATCTGGTGACCGCGATCGGCCTCGGCATCACCTCGGCCGAAGGCTCGCCGATCCGGCTCATCTTCACGGAGCCCAGCACGGCGCTGATGTCGAGCCTGCCGTGGATCCTGATCCCCGCCTTCCTGGTGCCGCTGCTGATGGCGATACAGCTCGCGGTGTTCTACCGGCTGGCGTCAACCCGTCCGCACGCGCGCGATACCGGCGGCCTGGCGCGGGCCTGAGGAGCCGCGAGCGCCTCTCCTCTCGTCCTCCCGCGGGCGGCGGCGCGCGGTTGTTCCACAGCGCCGCATACTCTGGCAGGATGCTCCCGCAAGAAAAGGAACCAGGGCCTCTGCGGGAGGGGCATGCAGCAAAATCCCACCAGCGAGCCGCTGACCGGGGGCAGCCGACGCTCGGCGATCCGGCTGCTCACGGCGATGCTGATCGGCTGCATCGTGCTGCCGCTCGCGCTCTTCGCCGGCGTCGCCTGGAATGCCTGGCGCGACGCGCACGCCAACGTCGACGAGCGCATCGGGCGCGCGGTCGACGTGCTGCACGAGCACAGTCTCGAGGTCCTGAAAGCCGCGGAGCTGATGGCCTCCACTGTCGTCGCCTCGACCGCGGGCATGAGCGACGCGGAGATCGCGAGCCAGGCGCCGCGATTGCGCGCTCTGCTCTCCGAGATGACGTCGTCGTTCGGCGAGCGCAACACCATCTGGATCATCGATCGCAACGGACGCGTGCTGGTCACCGATTTCAAGTCCGCCGACGCCAGCACCAGCGTCGCCGACCGCGATTATTTCCAGGAGCAGGTGGCGCGCGACAGGGGTAGCTATATCGGGGCGCTTTCTTTGCCGAGGCTGCCGAACGGTCAGCCGTTCTTCAGCCTATCGCGGCGCCGGCCACCGCAGTCGGAGTTCACCGGCGTGGTCGCCGTCTCGCTGGCGCCGAGCGTGCTGGGTCGGTTTTTCCAGGAGCTCGGCGATTTCGGCGATTACTTTGCATTGATCCGGGACGACGGCGCCTTTCTCGCCCGCTACCCCGCGCTCGAGCGGCCGGTCAACGCGACCGCGGTGGGCCCTCCACAGGTTCTGCAACAGAACCCGCTGCGCGGCATCTATACCAGCACCTCGACCTTGGACAGCCGCGAGCGGCGGGTCGCCTACCGCAAGCTCGACGGCTATCCGGTCTTTGTGCTGGCGGGCATCGAGACCGCCGTCACGCGCGCGCAATGGCTGACGAGGATCGGCGGTTGGTTGCTGTTCGGGCTGCCGGCGACGGCGCTCCTCATCGTCCTCCTGCTGGTCGCGATGAGTCGCACCCGGCGCCTTTACGAGGAGGAGGCCCGGCGCGAGGTCGTCGAGGCCGGGTTGCGCCACATGCAGGGGCTCGAGACGCTGGGCCAGCTCACGGGCGGCGTCGCGCATGATTTCAACAACCTGCTGATGGTGGTGCTCGGCACGGTCGAGAAGCTCCGCCGCACTCTCCCCGGCGACGAGCGGCTCGCGCGCGGGCTCGAGGCGATCCAGAGAGCGGCCGAGCGCGGCGAGCGGCTCACCAACCAGCTGTTGTCCTTCGCGCGCCGCCGGGTGCTGGCGCCGCAGCCGGTCGATGTCGCGCGCCGCATCCCGGAGCTTCGAGAGATGCTGACGCAGTCCCTGCGCGGGGACATTTCGATCAGTCTCACGATGCCTGACCGCGCCGCGATCGCCACGGTCGATCCCTCGGAGTTCGAGCTCGCGCTGATCAACCTCGCCGTCAATGCGCGCGATGCCATGCCCTCGGGCGGCCGCTTGGGCATCGCCGTCAGCGCGGTCGAGCTCAGGGGCGAGCCGGACGGTCTTGTGGGGCCGTTCCTGGCGATCTCGGTCGCCGACACCGGCACCGGCATCCCCGCGGATGTGCTGCCGCGGGTGTTCAACCCCTTCTTCACCACCAAGGAGTCCGGCAAGGGCACGGGCCTGGGCCTCAGCCAGGTCTACGGCTTCGCGCGCCAGTCCGGCGGCACGGCGACGGTGGAGAGCGCGCCCGGGCGCGGCGCGACCGTGACCATCTACCTGCCGCGGAGCAAGCCGGTGCCGGCGGCGGCGGTCCGCGCCGAGACGGTCGTCGGCGCCATGGGGCGAGGCCGTCGCGCCCTTCTCGTCGAGGACAACGGCGAGGTCGCTGATGTCACTCGCCGTTACCTGGAGGAGCTGGGCTTCGCGGTCCATACCGCCGGGAACGCCCGCGAGGCGTTGCGCCTCTCGGCCGAGGTCGGGCCGGATCTCGTGCTCAGCGATGTCGTGATGCCGGGACCGATGAACGGCCTCGAGCTCGCCCGGCGATTGCGCTCGCGCGACCCCGATCTCGCGATCGTGCTGGCGACGGGCTACAGCGCCAGCGCCAAGGAAGCGATCGACGACGGCTTCAGCGTGCTCAGCAAGCCCTACAACATCGCGCGCCTCAACGCCGTTCTGGACGCGGCGCTCGAGCGGGCGAGTTCGGAGCGCCGGCGCGGCGCGGCACCCGCCGCGACCTGATTCCGCGCGCGGAGGTTGCGCTGGGCGCGGCGATCGCTCGCCCCGAATCTCGGCGGGCGCACGCATCCCCGCGGCATTCTGCGGAGTTCCAACTTCATGAAACGAGTGCAACAGCTGCGGGATGTCGCGGCCGTACTGCGCGACCTCGCCCGCGAGTCCGACCCGCTGGCCCCCGGGGTGAGCGAACTGGCCGGGGAGTGCGAGGCGCTCGCGGGCTCGATCGAGAGGCTGCTGAGCGAGGAGAGAGTCCGCGCGATCCGCAGGTCCGAGTAAGGGCTCCCCGAGATTCCCTCCTTTGTCCCTTTGCGCCGCACGCCGGCCCTTATATGAACGACCATGCCGCGCGTGGAGGTACTCCGGGAGCAGGCCCAGCTCTTGCGCAAGCTCGCTGAGAGTTTCGAGATGCCCGAGATCCGGCAAGACCTGTTCAAACTTGCCGACCGCTGCGAGCAGCTGGCGGCGAAGCTCACGCGCGAGCTCGGGGAGCGCCGGATCCGCCCGACCTCGGACTGACCCAGCGGGCGCGCGGCGCCGCCTCCAGATCAAGGCCTAGAACTGGGGACTCCGATGCGCGCCACCGCGACCCTGCGCGCTCAACGAGGGCACGTGCGTCTGCCCGCCGATGCTGGGTACGTCTTGGCCCGGAGCCTCGATGTCGTCCCTGCCCGGCATCGAGGGCGGAGCCGAGCTGAAATGCTCCTCCTCCAGGACGTAGCCGGGCGCCACCCATTGCGCGACGGCGGGCGGCGCGCCGAGCGCCAGCGCGGCGATCGCGCCGGCGGCGAGCGATAAGCGCTTCATGCCAAGACCTCCTTCAAGTCGTCTCGAGGACGGAACGGCTGGCCATGAGCGAGAGTTCCGGAGATCCCGTGGCTCGGGGGTACAGCCCCTCGGCGCGAAAGCCTTGCTGGCGGACCTCTGACCGCATGGTAGAGTGAAAAGACCGTAATGCTCGTAGCCCGCGAGGAGGGCGGCAGATGCCGACGGAGTCGCGCATCCTGACCTTCAGCAACCCCGAGGCGATCGACGCGCTGCAGGAATACTGCGGCGCGACCAAGCGCGAGCTGCCCAAGACCGGCATCAAGCGGCTGACATTCGCCAACGAGACCGAGATCCGGGTCACCGCGGAGTTCGACGGCGGCCCACAGCCGCTCCACTTTTACGAGAACGAGGTCGCGGTGGCGCTCATCATGCTGTGCACCAAGCGCGGCATCCCCGTCGCGCGCCGCGCGGTCAAATCGCTGCAGATCGCCCAGGATTCGATCTCGCTCCACCTCTCGATGCGAAGCTGAGAGACGCCCCGCTCCGCCCGCTTGCGGTGCTTCCTCCGGCTCAGGGTGCGGCGGCGGCTGGTTTCAGCGGGGCGAGGACGAGGCCATACCGGGTCATCACCTCGACCAGCTTCGCGCGATCGGGGCCGCCCGGCGCGCCGGCGGCTGCCGCGACCTCGCGAAAATACTGCGCGCCGAGGTCGGGGGTCAGCATGATGAGCGCGCGGGCGGGGCCGGCGTGCGGATTGCTGAAGGCGTGGACGGAGCCGCGTGGCGTGTACATGCGCTCCCCCGGCTTGAGGTCGCGCGTCTCCTCGTCGACCGTGTAGCGCAGCACGCCATCGAGGACGTAGACGACCTCCTCGTTCCCGCTATGGCTGTGCGCGGGCGGGACGCGCGCGCCCGGCGGCACCATCAGCTCGAACACGCCCATGCCGGCGCCGGTGACAGTGCCGTCGATCAGATAGCGGATCTGGAGCTCGCCGATCTTCATCACGGGTTGTTCAGGCGGCTGCATGCGTCCCTCCTCGCGAATGACGAGGGCGATCCTAGCATGCCTGCGGCGGTTGGAGGCGAGCGCGCGGCGGCGCGGTCAATCTTCCTTGCCGGTCGAGCGGTAGAGCACCGAGCAGCCCGCGATCATGTCGACGGTGGCGCCGTCCCGCGCCATCGGCACGATGCAGTTCTCGACGACCCGGTCATCCTTGCGATGGATGAACAGCACGCGTCCCTTGCGGTAGGTGGGATTGCCCGTCTCGGTGATGTGGTGGAAGCGCGCGAACCCGCCCGGCGTCTCTTTCAGGTGCGGGTGGACCTCGTCGAGCCAGCATCCCGTGACCTCGCGCTCGAGCGTCTGGACTTCCCGCGTGCCGACGAGCCGGTAGCAGAACCGCGGGCCGGAGGCATCGCGCACGACGTCGAGGATCCAGACGCGCGGCATCAGCGCGACGATGTCGAGCGGATCGAAATGCTGCCGGCCCGGCAGCCGTCCGGCCGGCGCGATCGAGAGCCAATAGTCGAAGAACCGCGCGACCAGCGGGTTCCAGGCCGAGCGATCGGTGGCGCGGCCGCAGTCCTGCCAATGCGGCCTGGCCACGCTCGAGCCCGCCAGCTCGGCGGCGCCGGCGGGATTGTCGATAGCGGAGTCCTGATCCATCGCCGCAAGCTAGCCCGCCACGGGTTACGCCGCGGTTAATCACCCCGGACGCGTGTGTAGCAACCTGTGATTGCAGGGCATTTCGCCGGCCCTCCGCGGATAAACAAAAAAACGGGCTCACCACGGAGGACACGGAGGGCACAGAGGAAGTATGTGCTTCGGGGCGAGGCCCCAATGCTATCTTGGCGACTGGGCGCCTTAGCGGACTGCGGCTTCGCCGCGAGCTCGATCCTCCGTGTTCTCCGTGTCTCCCGTGTCTCCGTGTTGAAACTTCCTTCCTTGCCGCAGTCTCTTCCGGCTATGACCGTCCGGCGAGAACCGATGATATGGCCGTGGAAAGCTGCGTCTCGGTGAACGGCTTTTGCAGCACC
>DATMMM010000187.1:0-3713 GCA_035569735.1 Allostellaceae bacterium
GCGCGTGCAGGGCCCTGCCTGTGTGACCGAATCCATGCTGTGGTACCAGCTCGGCCGCTGCTCGAAGCGAGTCCAATCCGGCGTCCAGCCGAAATCGGCAGGATAGATGTCGGTGGTGAGCCGCTCCTCGAAGCCGTGCAGCTGATCGGCGCCGCAGAAATGCATCTTGCCCGAGAGCGCCGTGCGATAGCCCGCCTCGCGCAGATAATGCGCGAAGGTGGGCACGTCCGCCGCGAAATCCGCCGCATTGTCCCAGGCGCCGATCCCCGAGGGCAGCCGCCCCGCCATCATCGAGAAGCGCGAGGGCGCGCAGAGCGGGCTTGCGCAATAGGCGCTCTCGAACACGACGCCGCGCGCGGCCAGCCGCTCGATGTTCGGCGCCTTCACCAACGGGTGCCCATGGATGGGCAAGAACCCCGGCGCCATCTGATCCGCCATGACGAAGAGAATGTTCGGACGCTTGGGCATGAGGGACTCCGTGTGGGGTCGAGCGCTCGACTATAGACCGGCCTTGGCGAAGGTTTCGAGCGGCAGGAACAAGCGCCGCGTATTCGTCGCGAAGGGCAGGAAACCGTAGCGGGCGTAAAATCGAGCGGCGGCATCGCTCTTGGCATCGACGATGAGGGCATGCATCGCGATTGCCTCGCTCGCGCGCAGCACGCGTCGGGCGGCGTCGAGCAGCAGCGCCTCGCCGTAGCGCCGACCTTGGTAGACCTGATCGACGGCGAGCCGACCGAGGATCGCCGCCGGCACCGGATAGTGGGGTAGCCGTTTCGCCTGTGCCTCCGGCAGCTCGCCGCGGTCGAAACTCTCGGCGCTGAGGCTGTAATACCCCGCGATGGCCTGGGGCGTGTCCCCAACCAGGACGAACACTTGTGCGATGCGGCGCCGAATGTCCTGGGAGGCTTGGCGCATCAGATACGCATCGAGTGCGGGCTCGGCGCAGCCGAAGGAGGCGCGGTCGTGCCGCGGGCCCAGTGGCTCGATCCGTGGCGGTTCAGTCACCGCGCCGGTCGCGGAAACGCCTTACGGCTGCCTTGAGTATTTTGTTCGGCGGCGGAGGTTTCACGAGCGCCCGGAAGAACAGATCCCAATCCGCCTGCGGGAGCACCACCTTCTCCCGCCGCTCGACCACTCGCTCCGCCGCCGCCGTCGCCGTCGCCAGCACGAAGTCGGTGACGCTCTTTCCCTCATAGGCCGCCGCCCGCTCGAGCGTGCGCTTCGTGCGCAGATCGAGGCGCAGATGCATGCGGTCTCGCTTGGCCGCCTGGGGTCTGGGCATGGAAATTCGTGTACGCCATAACGGCGTACGGGTCAATGAGGAAGGAGCAGTCGCTGCGTCGGTAATTCCCGACCCATAACCGTCCACTGGTGCAAAGCTGATCCGACATGGCGAAGAGAATGTCCCGGCGCTATAGCAAGGGGCGTCCGTTCCGTGTCCCCGGGGTCGCGAGCGGCTGGCGCAGGTGGCTCGACCCGTGGATACTTGCACGATCGCAAGCGCCGGAGAGGAAGACCATGACCGCAGACAAGAAGGGGGCCGCTTCCGTGCCGCTCCCGCGACCGAGCGAGGGCTCCCATCATCTCGACCCGAACGCGCTCGACTGGCAGCCGACCGACGCGCCGGGTTTCTGGGCGAAACCGCTCCTGAGGGATCCCGTCACGGGTGCGCGCACCGAGCTCTCGCGCATGGAGCCCGGCGCCCATGTGGGCGCCCACAGCCACGCTGAGCTCGAGGAGATCCTGGTGCTCTCGGGCGAATTCTCCGACCAGGAGCGCACCTATCGCGCCGGTGATTACTGCGTGCGCGCGCCCGGCGCGCTCCACACCACGCACTCCGAGCGCGGCTGCACGGTGCTGGTGATCTACCGGACCTGAGGGCCGCGCTCCGATCGCGGTACAGGGCGCTCCCGCTGCGTACAGTAGGACTGTACGGCGGTGCTGTAAGACTTGGTCCATGAGCCCCGCACGCAGCCACCGTTTTGATCGGGAGATCCATGCCCGCCCTGCGAGTGGCGATTCGTGGCCGGGACGAGCGCGAAGACGCCGGGGCGCAAGTCAAAGCCGATTTATCGAGACGAATCAATGGTCCGGCTCTCGGGCAAAGGCCAATCGAAACCCGATCGAAACCCGATCGAAAGCCAATTCTGACCCCGTCTGACGTTGCTTCTGCCGGCTCTCGCCCCTATGGTCGCGGCCAATCCATGAACCCTGTCGCCTAGGCCCCGATCACTCGTGACCGATCTCTCGCATATCCGGAATTTCGCCATCATCGCGCATATCGACCATGGCAAGTCGACGCTCGCCGACCGGCTCATCGAACGCTGCGGCGCGCTCGAGCTGCGGGAGATGCGCGAGCAGGTGCTCGACAGCATGGAGCTCGAGCGCGAGCGCGGCATCACCATCAAGGCGCAGACCGTGCGCCTCAGCTATGAGGCGCAGAACGGCGAGACCTACGAGCTCAATCTCATGGACACGCCGGGCCACGTGGACTTCGCCTACGAGGTGAGCCGCTCGCTCGCGGCCTGCGAGGGCTCGCTCCTGGTTGTGGACGCGAGTCAGGGCGTCGAGGCGCAGACCCTCGCCAACGTCTACCAGGCGATCGACGCCAATCATGAGATCGTCATCGTGCTCAACAAGATCGACCTGCCCGCGGCCGAGCCCGAGCGCGTCAAGCAGCAGATCGAGGACGTGATCGGCCTCGACACCGCGGGCGCGGTGCTGATCTCGGCCAAGACCGGGAACAACATCGAGGGCGTGCTGGAAGCGCTGGTGCAGCGCCTACCGCCGCCGCAAGGCGATGCCGCGGCGCCCTTGAAGGCGCTGCTGGTCGACAGCTGGTATGACGCCTATCTTGGCGTGGTGACGCTGGTGCGCGTCAAGGATGGCGTGCTCAAGCCCGGCCTCAAGATCCGCATGATGGCGACCGGCGCCACCCACACGGTGGAGCGGGTCGGCATCTTCACGCCCAAGGGCACGCCGGTCGACGAGCTCGGCCCCGGCGAGATCGGCTTCATCACGGCGGGGATCAAGTCGGTGGCGGACTGCCGGATCGGCGACACGCTGACCGAGGAGCGGCGGCTCGCGGCCGAGCCGCTGCCGGGCTTCCGGCCCGTGCAGCCTGTGGTGTTCTGCGGTCTCTTTCCCTCGGACGCCAACGACTACGGCAAGCTCCGCGAGAGCCTGGCGAAGCTCCGGCTCAACGACGCAAGCTTCACCTATGAGCCCGAGACTTCGGCCGCGTTGGGCTTCGGCTTCCGCTGCGGCTTCCTCGGGCTTCTGCACCTCGAGATCATCCAGGAGCGGCTCGAGCGCGAGTTCGATCTCGATCTCGTCACCACGGCACCCTCGGTGGTCTATCGCATCCACCTCACCAACGGCTCGATGAAGGAGCTGCACAATCCCGCGGACATGCCGGATCCCGTGAAGATCGACCACATCGAGGAGCCCTGGATCAAGGCGACCATCCTGGTGCCCGACGAGTTCCTGGGCTCGGTGCTGGCGCTCTGCGAGGAGCGGCGCGGCGTGCAGAAGGACCTGACCTACGCGGGGAGCCGCGCCATGGTGATCTACCGCCTGCCGCTCAACGAGGTGGTGTTCGATTTCTACGACCGGCTGAAGTCGGTCAGCCGCGGCTATGCCAGCTTCGACTACCACATGGACGGCTACGAGGACGGCGAGCTCGTCAAGCTGTCGATCCTGGTCAACCACGA
>DATMMM010000188.1:0-2084 GCA_035569735.1 Allostellaceae bacterium
CCCCCGGCAGGAAGGCGCGCACGACTTGTCCGCCCGCGGCTGCATGCGGCCCGAGCACGGAAAACGGATCGGGGTGCCTGGCCTCCGCGAGAGCCGCGAGCGTCGCCTCATCGAGCGCCGGGACCATGCTGATATCGTTCATGGTAAGGTTTCCCGCGCTGGTTATACGCGCTCATGCGAGGTTTCGTCGCGCCCCAGCCGCGCTTCAAAGAGAAACGTCGATTCGAGCGGTTTTGCGGGCAAGCTGCCGGCACCCGGGAAGATTCCGCCTCGCCCGGCGGGGAGGCTCAAGCGGCCGCCGCCACGCGCCGATAAAGCCTCGCATAATCGGCGGCCGAGCGCTTCCAATCGAATTTCCGCGCCATTGCGAGCCGCCGCATGCGCCGGAGCTCTCGCTTCGAGGTGTGAGCCTCGAACGCCCGGCCGATGGCGCTCGCGAGCCCGTCGCGGCTGAACTTGTTGAACAAGAAGCCTGTCACGCCGTCCTCAATCGTGTCCGCGAGGCCGCCGGTCCGATAGGCGATCGGCAAGGAGCCGTATTTCTGCGCATACATTTGGCTCAACCCACAAGGCTCGAAGCGCGACGGCATGAGAAGGAAATCGCTTGCCGCGAACATGCGTCTCGCTTCCTCGTCATCGAAGCCGATGCGCACGCCGACGGCGCCCGGATGGCGCCTCGCGAGATCGCGCATCCCCTCCTCGAAACGCGGCTCGCCCTTGCCGGTCGCCACCAATTGGCCGCCGCGCGCCAGAATGGTCTCGGCCGCGTCGATCGCGAGGTCGAGCCCTTTTTGATGCACGAGCCGCGACACGATGGCGAAGAGCGGCCCGCGCGACAAGGCGAGCGAAAAGGCGCTGCGGACATGTTCGGCGTTGCGGCCCTTCCAGGCACTCATGTCGAAACGGTTCTGCGGCCAGAAACCATTCTTGGAATCGCTCTTACGCGGGTCCCAGCTCTCGTCGATGCCGTTGAGGATGCCGGAAAGCCGGCCTTGCCGGGCGCGGTCGGCGAGGAGGCCATGCAGCCCGCAGCCGTGCTCCGGGCGGGTGATCTCATGGGCGTAAGTCGAGCTCACCGTGGTGACGTGCGAGGCATAGAAGAGGCCCGCCTTGAGGAAGGACAATTTGCCGTAGAACTCCGCGCCATCGACCGTGAACGCCGATCGCGGGATCCCGAGTGTGGGGAGGCGGCTTGCGTCGAAGACACCCTGATAGGCGAGATTGTGCACGGTGAGGAGCGATGCTGTCTTCGCGCCTCGCCAGGCCGCGTAGGCGGGCGCCAGCGCCGAGGGCCAATCATTGGCGTGGATGAGGTCCGGCGCCCAATCGGGATCGCCCCGGCCCTCGGCCATCTCGACCGCGGCGAGCGAGAGCCTCGCGAATCGGATGTCGTTATCCGGGAAGTCGCCGCCTTGCGCGTCGTTGTAAGGCGTGCCCTCGCGATCATAGAGCTCGTCGCAAAGGACCACATAGACGATGAGCCCGTCGGCGGTGAGGATGCGGCCGAGGCCGCAGGCAGGGATGCCGGCGAGAGCCGGCAAACTGCCGATGAGCTCGATCTCGTCGCGCCGTTCGAGCACTGCCCGATACCCGGGCACCAGGACGCGCACGTCGCAGTTGTCGAGAAGGCTGCGCGGCAACGCGGCCGAAACCTCGCCGAGCCCGCCGACCTTCACGAAATCGGCCATTTCGGGCGTGACGAAGAGAACGCATCGCCGGGGCGCGGCTTTGCTCGCGCGCTCTTCGCGAAGAACCTTGCCTTGGAGATTCCGACGGTAGCTCGGCTCCTCCGCGGAGGCCGGCCCACCAACGGACCGGGCCGGTTCCGGCGCGGTCTCGCTCATGGAAATCGCATTCGCGACTGCGAGAGGAGATTCAATTTTCATGTCGATGCCGAAAGCCGTCGGCTCGCGATGCTACGCAAGCATTGCAATGAAACGAAAAATTGCGAGGTAACTTTGTCGACGCCCCTGCGTAGACAAAACTCATGGTAGCAAAACATGGCAGAAATGAAGTCGTCATCGCGCCGACGCGAAGTATTCTGGAAAAAATTTTTGGCTCGACTGCTTTCGACGCTCGCGCTT
>DATMMM010000189.1:0-2798 GCA_035569735.1 Allostellaceae bacterium
TCGGGCGCCGCCACGCTGCCGTCGTAGCGGCTGAGCAGCGTCTGGTCGCCGTGCCGCGCCTCCTTCTGGAAGACGCCGACCGGCACGCGGCCGCGAAAGCGCGCCACGGTCGGCTCGGGCAGGCCGATCAGATCGGCGATCTCCTGGTAGAAGCGCTCGGCGGCGGCGGGGTTGGCGGGCGGTGTCACGATGCCC
Organism: Allostellaceae bacterium; assembly: GCA_035569735.1. Taxonomy (GTDB): domain Bacteria; phylum Pseudomonadota; class Alphaproteobacteria; order ATCC43930; family CGMCC-115725; genus DASZHJ01. The sequence goes on from DATMMM010000189.1 coordinate 196, forward strand.
GTCAGATAATCGCCGAGCGCGAAGCGCTCGGCATCGGCGAGCGCCGACGGCGAGAGCTTGCCCTGGGCCTCGAGCGCCACGGCGGCATAGGAGGGGATCCGCACCGCCGACGGCATCGGGTTGAACTCGCCGCGCCCCAGCAGCGAGAACTCGAGCGCGGGCGAGATCAGCACGGTGCCGCGCACCACGACGCCCTCGTTGGCGGCCAGCAGACGCGGCAGCCGCGCCGCGCGGAACCCGCCATAGCTCTCGCCCGCGAGATAGACCGGCGAGTCCAGCCGATCCAGATGCACGACCAGCTGATGGATGATCCGGCCCATCGCGTCGAGGTCTTGCCTGACACCCAGGAACTGCTTGCGCGTCTCGTCGTCGGAGAGGGTCGAGCGGCTGTAGCCGGTCTCGACGGGATCGACGAAGACGAGGTCGCTGACGTCGAGCCAGGTGTCGGGATTGTCGATCACCTTGCCGGAGGTGAAGGGGAGCTCGCGGCCGTCGCCGTAATCGAGCACGCGGGGCCCGAGCGCGCCGACCTGCAGATAAGCCGAGCCCGCGCCGGGTCCGCCGTTGAAGGCGATGGTGATCGGGCGGCTCGCCTTGGGCGCGCCGCTGAGCCGATAGGCGACATAGAAGATCTCCGCCGTGCGCTCGCCCTTGTCGTTGGTGAGCGCGAGGGTGCCGGCGGTCGCGGTGTAGGCGAGCTCGCGGCCGTCGACCGTGATCGTGTGCGTGGTGACGGCATCCGCGGGCAACGACGCCGCGGCCGCGGGCTTCGCCTCGGGCTGCTCGGGTTTGCCGGCGCCCGGATGTTGCCTGTCGGCGGCCGCCGGCGGGTGCGCCTCCGGAGCCTGCTGAGCGCGTGCCGCGGGGAGAGACAGAGAGAAGGCGAGGAGAACGGCAAGGAGCGAGATCGCCAACGGGCGACGCGGCATGGGACGGGTCTTTCGCTGTGTCATATATAAGGACGGAGCCGAGCACGGCCTTCCATCGCGGGCGCAGCATGCGCTGGCGGGACGAGCGGAGCAAGAGCCGAGCCCCGCGAGGACTGGGCACATGCGCGTGAGCGGGCTAAGATGTTTATATCCTGATTAATAACGGTTTCGTGATCACTCCGGAGGACATGGCATGAGCTTGAGTATCGATCGGCCGACACGGCGCGCGCTCGTCAAGGCCGCGGGTTTGGGCGTGGGAGCGGGGCTGCTGAAGCCCGCGGCGGCGTTGGCGCAAAGCGCGCCTTCCGCCGGGTCGCCGGAGGTCTGGAGCAAAGAGTACACGGCCAAGAAAGGCGAGGTCTCGCTCGTCACATACCGCAAGCGCGCGAGCGCGCCGAAATCGGGCGAGGCGCCGCTCCCCGTGCTGTTGCTGGTGCACGGCTCCTCGGTCTCGGCGCAGCCGACTTACGATCTGACCGTGCCGGGCCATGGCGATTATTCCGTGATGAACGCCTTCGCCGCGCTCGGCTACGACGTCTGGACCGTCGACCATGAGAATTACGGCCGCTCCTCGCGCACGGAGGGCAAGTCCGACATCGCGAGCGGGGTCGAGGACCTCAAAACCGTGGTCGAGCTGATCGTCGCCGAGACCGGCCGGCAGAAGGTCCACATGTTCGGCGAATCCTCCGGCGGCTTGCGCGCGGGGGCTTATGCGATGGTGCAGCCCGAGCGCGTCGACCGCCTGGTGCTCGCGGCCTTTACCTACAAGGGCGAGGGCTCGCCGACCCTCGCCAAACGCGCCGAGCAGGTCGAGTATTTCAAGACGCACAGCCGGCGCAAGCGCGACCGCGAGATGATCGAAAGCATCTTCACGCGCGACAAGGCCGGCACCTCCGATCCCGCGATGGTCAAGGTGCTCGCCGACGCCGAGCTCAAATACGGCGAGGAGGTGCCGACCGGCACTTATCTCGACATGACCGCGCACCTGCCGGTGGTCGATCCGAAGAAAGTGCCGGGGCCGGTGATGCTGATCCGCGGCGAATTCGACGGCATCGCGACGGTCGACGATCTCGTCGACTTCTACAAGCAGCTCCCCAACGGCGACCGGCAATTCGTGATCCTGCCGGGCACCGCGCATTCGGTGGTCTGGGGCCTCAATCGCCGCGAGTTCTGGCACGCCACGCACGCCTTCCTCACCATGCCGCCGCCGGTGACGGCGTAGCGCGCGGTCATCGGCGCACGCGATGCCCTCACTCCTCCCATCACCGCCAGGTGATGCGGGGGTGAGGGCGAGGCCGGTTACGGGTCTCCGGCTCAGAGGAGAGTCACCATGAAGTTCCTCAGCGACCAGCAAATGCGCGAGCTGCTGCCGGCGGAGGAAGCGGCGTTGCCGACGCCGGTCCCGACCCAGGTGGTCTCGAGCGAGGAATATTTTCCACCGGCGCAGACGGCGCAGCAGAAGGAATTCGAGGCGCGGCTGCTGGCCAAGGCGGACGCGCTCGCGGCAAAGCAAGGCCTCTCGCGCCGGCGCTTCTTCGAGACCGCGGCGGGGATGGCGGCTTCGTTCGTGGCGATGAACGAGGTCTATGGGCCGCTCTTCGAGGCGAGCCCGGCCGAGGCCGCGACGCCGGAGATGGCGGGCGAGCGCGCGCAGGCGCTCGCGGGACAGTTCGT
>DATMMM010000190.1:0-13560 GCA_035569735.1 Allostellaceae bacterium
GAGGCCACCTGCCTCGATGAGCGAGCCAGGCGTAGCCAAGCGTGAAGCAGGCTTCCGCCACCAGGCCGCGCAGCGAGCCCTGAGCCGCTTCAGCTGCGAAGGACGTGCCGTGCTCGAGCGCCAGAAACAGCACCACCGGACCCGAAGTAAGCGGCAAGCCCACGAGCCAGCCGCCGACCGCCTGGCCCCAGCGCCGTCCCACCAGCGTCGCGACGCCGATCAGCGTCGGCGTCAGCACCAGCTTGAGCGCGAGCGTCTCCAGGAGTCCCCCCAAGGCCCGCGGATCAGAGCGCGAGCAGTCCGCCGCCGAGCGGGATGATGGTCACGCGCTCGCCCGCCTTGGCCGCGGGCGCCAACGGCGCACGCACCACCAGGCAATCCGAGCGCGCGAGCAGCGACATCATGGAGCTGTCCTGCTTCTCGAAGGGCTTTGCCTCGAGCTCGCCGTCGGCGGCGCGCGCGAGGGTGGCGCGGAGATAATCCTGCCGGCGGTCGTTCGCCGAGAGCGGCACGGCGAGCCGCGCGGTAACGGGCGGTTCGGCCACGGGATCGAGGCCCGAGAGCCGCTCGATCGCGGGCTTCAGGAAGATCAGCGCGCAGACCAGGGTCGAGACGGGATTGCCGGGCAACCCCACCATCCTGGCGTCGCGGTAGCGTCCCACCATCAGCGGCTTGCCCGGCCGCATCGCGATCTGCCAGAAGTCGAGCTCGAGCCCGGCGACGCCGAGCGCGTCCTTGACGAGATCGTGCTCTCCGACCGATGCGCCGCCCGTGGTCACCAGAAGGTCGGCGCCCCGCGCGCCCTCGGCCAGGCGCCGCACCGAATCCGGCGTGTCGGGGGCGATGCCGAGCTGCAGCGGCACGCCACCACATGCTACGACGAAGGCGCCAAGCGCCAGGCTGTTGGAGCTCACGATCTGATTGGGGCCGATGGGGTCGCCGGGCATCACGATCTCGTCGCCGGTGGAGAGGATCGCGACCCTGGGGCGGCGATGCACCATGAGCCAGGGCCGGTCCATGCCAGCGGCGAGCCCGATATCGCGGGCGGTGAGGCGGCGCCCCGCGGCAATGCCGGGCGCGCCCGCGACGAAATCGAGCCCGGCCGGCCGGACATAGCGGCCGGCGGGAGCACCCTCGCGCACGATCACGATGTCGCCCTCGCGCCCGGTATCCTCCTGGATGACGATGGCATCGGCACCCGCGGGCAGCGGCGCGCCCGTGAAGATGCGGACGGCCTCGCCGGGGTTGAGCGGACGGTCGTAGGACTGGCCGGCGGGCACCGCGCCCACTACGCGCAGCCGGGCCGGGATCTGCGCCACGTCGGCGGCGCGGACGGCATATCCGTCCATGGCCGAGAGGGCGGCTGGCGGCTGGGTGCGGCGGGCGATCACCGGCTCCGCCAAGACGCGGCCGAAGGCCTCCGCCAAACCCACCTGCTCCGCGGCGAGCGGCTTCAGGGGCTCTATCAGGCGCCTCAGGGCTTCTTCAACCGAGATCATCGCTTTACGTTATAAGTGCCGGATTTTCCACCGGACTTATGGGTCAACTTCAAGTCAGTTATGAGCATACCCCGATCGACCGCCTTCAACATGTCATAGACGGTGAGCGCCGCGACGGAAGCCGCTGTCAGCGCTTCCATTTCAACGCCTGTGCGGCCGACGGTCTTGCAGGTCGCCACGATGTCGATGGCGTTTCGGGCGGGATCGGGTGTCAGCTCGACCGAAACCGACTCCAGCATCAGCGGGTGGCAAAGCGGGATCAGGTCCGGCGTGCGCTTGGCGCCCATGATGCCCGCGAGCCTCGCGACCGACAGCACGTCGCCCTTCTTGGCGCCGCCCTGTAGAACAAGCTCCAGGGTCTCCTTGGCCATGAGCACGGTGGCGGTCGCGACCGCTAGGCGCTCCGTCTCCGGCTTGTCGGAGACATCCACCATACGCGCCGCGCCCTTGGTGTCGAAATGGCTGAGGGTTGCCACGGGCTAGACCGGGGCCGAGGTCGGGGTTGGCGCGAGCAGAGCCCGAGTCGCGGCCTCCACGTCGCTCTGACGCATCAGCGACTCGCCGACCAGGAAGCACCGGATGCCCGCGGCGGCCATTCTGGCGAGGTCTTTGGGCCTATGAAGCCCGCTTTCGCTGACCGCGACCCGAGCCGCCGGCAGGTTGCCCGCAAGCTCCTCGCTGGTGGCGAGATCCACCTTCAAGCTCTTGAGATCGCGGTTGTTGATGCCGATTAGCGAAGTCCTCAACCGCAGTGCACGCTCGAGCTCGCTGCGCTCGTGCACCTCCACGAGCACGTCCATGCCGAGGGCGATGGCGGTGGCCTCGAGCTCGGCGGCTTGCCCGTCCTCCAGCGCCGCCATGATCAGCAGCACGCAATCGGCGCCCAGCGCGCGGCTCTCGGCGATCTGATAGGGATCGAGCATGAAGTCCTTACGCAATACGGGCAGGACCACGGCCCCGCGGGCGGCGACGAGATCAGCGGGCTTGCCCTGGAAGTAGGGCGCGTCGGTGAGGACGGAAAGACAGGTGGCGCCACCCAGCGCATAGCCGCGGGCGAGCGCCACGGGATCGAAATCCCCGCGGATCAATCCGGCGCTCGGGCTTGCCCGCTTAATCTCGGCGATGAGGCCGTAGCCGCCCGCGGCCGTGGCGCGCTTCAGCGCCGCGATGAAGCCGCGCGGCGGCGGCGCGGCGCGGGCGGCGCGCTCGACCTCGCCCAGCGGCCGCTCGGCCTTGGCACGCGCAATCTCCGCGCGCGTGGTCTCGCAGATCCGCCGCAGCACATCGCTCATGACGGCGGGACGGGCGGCGGCTCGTTGGTGATGGCCACCATCTTCGCAAGCGCCGCGGCGGCCTTGCCGCCGTCGATCGACTGCGCGGCGATATCGAGCCCCTCCCGGTGATCTCGCGCGCGGCCGGCCACCACCAGTGCGGCGCCCGCGTTGAGTAGCACGATGTCGCGGATCGCGCCCGTCTCGCCGCCGAGCAGCGCCTGCATGCGCTCGGCATTCCCCGCGGGATCGCTCCCCGCCAATGCGCCAGGGCTGGCGCGGGGAAGGCCCAGATCCTCGGGCGTCACCTCGAAGTTCGTGACCTTGCCATCCTTCAGCTCGGCCACCACGCTGCTGCCGGTGGTGGTGAGCTCGTCCATGCCCTCGCCGTGCACCACCCAGGCGCGCTCGCTGCCGAGCTTGCCCAGCACTTCCGCGAGCGGGCGCACCCACTCCTGCGCGAAGACGCCGAGGAGTTGCCGCTTGGCGCCCGCGGGGTTCGAGAGCGGGCCCAGCAGATTGAAGATCGTGCGGGTGCCGAGCTCGACGCGGGTCGGGCCGACGTGGCGAATGGCGCCGTGGTAGCGCGGCGCCATCAGGAAGCCGATCTTGGCTTCCTCGATCGAGCGCTGCACCAGGCTCGGATCGGCCTCGATGTTGACGCCGAGCGCCGCCAAGACATCGGCCGAGCCCGATTTCGACGAGAGGTTGCGGTTGCCGTGCTTCGCCACGGGAACGCCGGCGCCCGCCACCACCAGCGCCGTCGCGGTCGAGATGTTGAAGCTGCCCGAGGCGTCGCCGCCGGTGCCGCAGGTGTCGATGGCGCCCGGCGGGGCTTGCACCATGAGCGCCTTCGCGCGCATCGCGCGGGCGGCGCCGGTGATCTCGTCGACGGTCTCGCCACGAACGCGCAGCGCCATCAGGAAGCCGCCCATCTGCGAGGGCGTGGCATTGCCCGACATCATGGCATCGAACGCCTCCGCCGCCTCGGCCTCGGTGAGGCGCTGGCCTTGCGCGGCCTTGGCGATCAGCGTCTTGAATCCGGTGGTGTCGATGGTCATGGCGCCGGCCTCATGCGGCGACGGAAGCGCGCTCGGCGGCCTTGATGAAGTTCGCGAGCAGCGCGTGGCCGCCCTCGGAGGCGATGCTCTCGGGATGGAACTGCACGCCGTGGACCGGCCGCTCCCGGTGCATCACGCCCATCACGATGCCGTCCTCGGTCTCGGCGTTGATGCGGAGGCAGGCGGGCAGGCTCTGCCGCTCCACCACCAGCGAGTGATAGCGGGTTGCCTGGAACGGACCGCGATTGAAGCCCTGGAACACGCCGGTGCCGTCGTGGCTGACCCGGCTCAGCTTGCCGTGCATCGGAACCGGCGCCCGCACCACCTTGCCACCGAAGGTCTGGCCGATCGCCTGATGACCGAGACAGACGCCCAGCACCGGAATGTCCCCGGCGCGGCTTACCAGCTCCAGGCAGATGCCGGCGCGATCGGGATCGCTCGGCCCCGGCGAGATCACGATGCCCTGTGGACGCATCGCCAGCGCTTCGTCGACGCCGAGCGCGTCGTTCCGGCGCACCACCACCTCGGCGCCCAGCTCGCCCAGGTAATGCCAGAGGTTGTAGGTGAAGCTGTCGTAGTTATCGATGAGCAGGAACATGCCGGGGACCCAGGCCAATTGGCCTTTGAGGTTATATCAGGCCGCCTGGCCCGGCGAAAAGCATGCCTGCTCCGCCCCGTGAGCGCGCCGAGGAGGGCATGGGACCGGAACGCGGCTGCCCGAGTTAGCGGCCGCCCGTCAATCAGAACTCCGCGGGTACCAGGGTGCAACGGTCCGGCGCGATCGAGAAGGCGATTTCCTCCGCGACCGCCGCCCGTTGGTGCCAGTCGATACGGAATTCCCGTCCTGCCACCGCCACCGCGACCCGCCAGCACCGCCCAAGAAATGCACAGCTGGTGACCCGGCCCCTCAAGGCATTCTCCGGGAACCGATCGGCCGGCACCGCGTCCTCCGGCCGCATCAGCATGGCGAGCCGGGAGCGCTTGGGGATACCGGAGTCCCGGACCCGAAGCCTCAATCCATCGGCGATGAACTCGAGCCCGTCAGCGCCCGAGGCGACGGCTCCGGGCACCAGGTTGGCGCCGCCGAGGAAACTGGCGACAAAACTCGAATTCGGCCGATGGTACAATTCCTCCGGCGTGCCGATTTGCAGGATCCGCCCGCCGTTGATGACGGCAAGCCGGTCGGCGAGCGCCATCGCCTCGCTCTGGTCGTGCGTTATGTAAACCGCGGTGATCCCGTGAGTCCTGATGATATCGAGGATCTCGAAGCGGAGATCCTCGCGCAATCCCGCGTCGAGATTGCTGAGGGGCTCGTCCAGCAGCAGCAGCTCCGGCCTTGCAGCCAGGCTGCGGGCGAGCGCCACCCGCTGTTGCTGCCCGCCGGACAGTTGATCGGGAAAGCGCTCTACGAGTTCCGAGATGTGCACGGCTGCCAAAACCTGGCGCACGCGCGCTTCCCGATCGCCGCGGCTCATACCGCCAAAGCGAAGTCCGAACGCGATATTGGCGGCGACGGTCATGTGCGGCCAGATCGCATAATCCTGGAACACGAGACCGACCCTGCGGTGCTCTGTCTTAATTCGGGCGGATCGGCTCCAAACCGTTCGACCGGCAATCTCGATCTCGCCGCCGTCGGGATCATCGAGCCCGGTGATCAGGCGCATGAGCGTGGTTTTGCCCGAGCCGCTGGGTCCGAGGATCGAGACGATCTCGCCGCGCGACACCCTGAGGTCGAGCGTGCGCAGGATGGGCTTCGATCCCAACTGCTTATCGATGGCCCGGCAAACCAACCAATTCGTCAAAGCGCGGTCTCCCGAAATGCTTCATGGCGCGCCGTGCCGCGAACCAGATCGCCGCGGCGACCAACGCCGCCGCCGCCATCGACAGGAATGACAGGGCGGCGCCGATCCCCTCGTCGTCGTTCTCGAACAGCCGGACGATCAGTGCGGGTGCGGGCGGACCGCTGGTCGGGATGAGCAAGCGCGACATCGGCAGCTCGAAGATGGTCCGCAGAAACACGAACAGCAGGGCGCCCAGCAGGCTGACGGCGATCAACGGCACGATGATGCGGAGCATCCGCCCGACCGCGCCGGCGCCGTGAAGCCGCGCGGCATCGACGAGACTGGGCGAAACCTGGCCAACCGCGGCCATGATGATCACGAGCGCATAGGGCAAGGCAGTCGCGACGTAGCCGGTGACGAGCAGCGGCCAGCTGCCATAGGTGAGGAGGGGCACGTCGCGGAAACCGGGCAGCCGATTCCAGACCAGGATATAACCGAGGCCGAGGATGATGCCGGGGATCGCCACCGACCCCAGCGCCGTGGCCAGGATCACCTGGCGCAGGGCGTCGCGCCCCCGATCGAGCCAGCATGCAAGCAGCAGGGCGAAGCCGGCCGAAATCACCGCGGTCAAACCAGCGTACTGGAGGCTACGGAGCAGGGCGACGTTGCTGGGGTGATCGAGCGTCAGCGCCTGGCTGATGAATTTCGCCGTCATGTTTTGCGCGACCAAGCCTTGCCCGAGCGTGCGTGAGACCGCGCGCAGGACCAGAGCGACCAGCGGCAGGTCGACGGCGAGCACTGCCACCAGGATCCCGAGGCAGGCGACCGGCCAGCGCCACCGCCCCAGCGCATAGATCCGGGCCGGCCGCGCTCGGCCGGAGATCAGGCGCGCGCTGGTTTGCCGGCGCAGCAGGCGATCGGCCATCACGACGGCGACGATCATGGCCAACAGAAGCAAGGCTTGGCTGCCGGCAAGCGCAAAATTCACGGGATAGTCGGTGGTCGAGGTATAGATGCCGTAGGTCAACAGACCGAAATCCACCCGGCGTGCGATCGTGGCGGCCATGCCGAAATCCGACAGCACATCGGCAAACACCGTCAGCAGCGAAAGCATGATCGCCGGGGCGAGCAGGGGCAGGTTTACCCGCAGCCAAGCCGTCCAAGCGGAGGCACCCACCGTGCGCGCGGCATCCTCGAACTCGCTGCCGAGGCCTGCCATCGCGCCGTTGATGATAAAATAAGCCAGCGGGAACCAGGTGAGGGTATGGACGAAGACCAATCCGCCGAGACCGAAGAAAGCGTCCCCCAACACCGGTGATAACAGGCCGAGCTGCGACAGGTAGCCGTTCGGCGACATCAACAAGACCCAGGCCAGCGCCTTCAAATACCCTGGCGTCAAGAAGACCAGCCAAGGCGTAGTCGCCAGCAAGCCGCGCAGCGCGACGTCGGTGCGCCGCATCATGAGCGCGTAGGCCCCGCCCAGAAGCGTTGCCGTCACCGCCGATACCATGCCGAGCGACAGGGAATGGACGATCGCGATGCGCGTGCGAGGGTCCGAGAGGGCGCTTCTCATCGGCTCCAGGCTGATCGTCAGGGCGCGAGCGGACGCGTCGACGAGAGCGGGAACGAAAGCCTGCAACAACACCAGTCCCAGCGGCAATCCGATCAGCAGGACGAAGGTGAGCGTGATCGCCGCGTTCCCGGAGACGGTCATGACCGCGGTCACGACCGAGCCGGGATGTAGGACGGGCAGGAACCTCGCGCGTAGCCGGGCGGCCGTCGGCTCCGAGACGTTTGCGCTCACGGAACGAAGTTATCGCGGTACCATTTCTTCCACTCGACCTCATGATCGCTGGCAACCTTGTCGTCGAGGTAGACAAAGTTGATGTCGGTCCGGCGCCCCGGCTTGGCCGGCACATCCTTGATGATCGGCACGAAGAAGAAATCGGCGTCGTCGCCGCTCAGCATCGCGGCCTGGCCTTCCTTGCTAAGGACGAAGGCAACGAACTTCTTGGCGGCTTCCAGGTTTTTCGTCTTGGCGCTCACTCCGATGCTCGACGGCAGCGCGATCACGCCCTCGGTCGGATAGATCACGGCCAGGGGCTCGCCGGCTGCTATCTTGCTGAAGGACGCGCTGTCCTGGGCGATGCCGACCTTGGCATTGCCGGTCAGCAGGGCCTTGCTGAGCGTGCCGCCGCTCGGCAGCCCGGCCAACGCCTTGTTGACGAGGATCTTTTTCAGCAGCGCCTTGCCCTGCTCGACCCCATTGGTCTGGAACAGTCCGGCCAGCCATTGAAACGCGGGTCCCGAAAGATTTGGATCCTTGGCGCCGACCGCGCCGGCGAACTCCGGATCGGCGAGATCGGCCCAGGATTTCGGCATCTTGTCGGCGGGAACCTTCTTGGTGTTCACGGCAATCGCGGTAACGCTGACATTCGTCGGATAATAGAATCGCGATTCAGGCTCGAGCTTTCTGCCGACCTCCGTGTACTCGGCCCCTTCGGCGAGATCCGGCAGGGCCCGCAGGATGCCCGCCGCTCCCATGCGATCCATCACCGCCGAGCCCTCGATCCAGACCAGATCGAATCTCGGATTGTCGCCCTCCGCCGAGATCTTGCCCAGCACCTCGCCGGTCGAGCCCTGCTCGACCAGTTGCACCTCAATGCCGGTCTTGGCCGCGAATGCCTTGGCGGCGCTTCCGACGAAATCGAGCGCGTGATAGACGACGATCGTCTCCGCGGAAGCGCTCCCGGACCCAACCATGCCGAACACGCCGAGTGCGAGCGCGACACTTCCTGCCACCAGTTTGGTGCTATGCAAGTTGACCTCCTGTTCACGGGACTGAGAGCGTTGTTTCGAACTTAGTTGAGCGTTGTGACTGTTGCGTGACGGGGCGCAGGCTTGGCGGCATCGATGCGGGCGCCCCTTGACCTCCCGGCGACGCACACCCTATGTGGTCGACCTGACAGCAAACTGGAAGGTTGCCGCCATAGCTACCGACACACCCCGAGAGGCCGCCATTCGCAGCACGCCCCTGAGCATCGGCTCGGTTGCAGAAGCGACGGGGCTGCCTGCCAAGACCATCCGCTATTACGAGAGTATCGGACTGGTGGGGCCCGCTCGGCGCACGGGCGGCAACTACCGCCTCTACGACGAGCGGGACGTGACGACGCTGCGGTTCGTCGAGCGCGCGCGGCGGTTGGGCTTCAGCCTCAAGGAAGTGGCGGAGCTGTTGACGCTCTGGCGCGATCGGCGGCGCGCCAGCGCCGATGTCCGGCGCCTCGCGGAGGCGCAGATCCGGCGGGTCGATGCGCGGCTCTCGGAGCTGCAGGAGATGCGCCGGAGCCTGCAGCACCTGATGGAGCGCTGCCACGGCGACGAGCGCCCGGATTGCCCTATACTGGAGGAGCTCGCGGGGCAGCGCGAGGGCTGAGGTGGCTGCGGGGGCCATGGACAGAGAGCTGCAGGATTTCGTCGCACTGCTGCACCGGCGGCCGCCAGAGGCGCCGCCCAAACGGCGGTGGCGGCCGCTTGGCGTGCCGATCGCGATAGCGGCGGTGCTCACGGTGGGGAGCGCCGCGGCGCTGCTGTGGTTTCCCTCGTCCGGTCTCGGCAGCTATTTCAAGACACCCGCCGTGGAGGCCGTGGCCTCGATACCGCCGGCCGCGGGTTCTGCTCCAGCCGCGGCGCCGGTCGCTGTCGCGCGCGCCGAGCCTTGGAGAGCTCCGCTGCCAGCTCCGCCGGCCGCGGTATCCGTGGCGGCGCCGGCAGCTCTGCCTCCACAAGAAGCGTCACCGGTGCTGGCAGCGCAACCGCCGCTGCCGCCGGTGCCTTCGCTGCCGCCGCCCGTGCAGCAGGTCGCCATGGTGATGCCGCCGCCGGCTGCGCCGCCCAAGCAGGTCGCCGCGGTTCCCGCCTGGATCCGGAACGCGGTGCCCGCGCCGCCGCGGGATGCGCGCCCGCGGATCGCCGTGGTGATCGACGACATCGGGCTCGACCGGGCGCGAAGCGCGCGGGCGATCGCGCTGCCGGGGCCGCTGACGCTGGCGTTCCTGCCCTATGCGATGGACCTGCCGCGCCAAACCGAAGCCGCGCGCAAGGCGGGACACGAGCTCCTGGTGCACGTCCCCATGGAGCCGATCGGCAAGAACTTCGATGCCGGCCCGAGCCCGCTCGACGTCGACTTGAGCCCCGAGCAGGTGCTGCAGCGGCTGCGCTGGGACCTCGAGCGGTTCGAGGGCTACGTCGGCATCGACAATCACATGGGGAGCCGCTTCACCGGCGATGCCGAGGCGCTGCAGCCGGTGATGCGCGAGCTGCACGATCGCGGGCTGCTGTTCATCGACAGTCGCACGGTCGCGCACAGCGCCGGCGGAGAGGTGGCGCGAAAATACGCCGTGCCGCACGCCGGCCGCGACGTGTTCCTGGACGACGAGATCTCCGCGCCGGCGATCGCGGTCCAGCTCGCCGAGCTCGAGCGCGTGGCGCGCCGCAACGGCAGCGCCATCGCCATCGGCCACCCGCACGACCAGACGCTCGACGCGCTCACGAACTGGCTGCGCGACCTCGCATCGAAGGGCTTCGTGCTGGTGCCCGTCAGCGCGATCGTGAAGGAGCGGGGTGGCGAGGGGTAAGCTGGCGCTACTGACCCCGGCGGGACGTCAGCGCTCCGCGAATGCCAGCTTGGCGCCGAGCGCCACGAAGGCGCCGGCGAAGACCCGGCGCATCCAGGTGAGGACGCGCGGCCGCGAGATCACGTGGCTGCGGATCGCGGCGGCGAACAGGCCGTAGCCCACGAAGACCGCGAAGGTCATAACCATGAAAGCGCTGCTGAGCTCGAGCATGCGCGCGAGCGGATGCGCCTCGCCCGCGCTCACGAACTGCGGCAGGAAGGCGACGAAGAAAATCGACAGCTTGGGATTGAGGATGTTGATGAGGATCGCGGAGACGATCACCTGGATCGACGAGCGCGCGCCGACCTGCGGTTGCACCTGCAATGCGCCGCGCTCCCTGAGCGCGCTCCAGGCCATATAGAGCAGATAGGCGACGCCCAGATATTTGAGGGTCTGGAACGCAAGCGCGCTCGCGTGCAGGAGCGCCGCCAGACCCATGATCGCTGCCGCCATGTGCAGGACGATGCCGAGCGTGCATCCGAAGGCCGCCACCACGCTCGCGCGCGGGCCCCGCGAGAGCCCCGCCGCCAACGTATAAAGCACGCCCGTCCCCGGCGACACCACGACGATCAGCGACGTGATCAGGAATTCGATGCTCATGCCTACTCCTCCTGCGGGATCGGCACCGTAGTCGACGGCGATGCAACCGGCAATTCAGATGAAAGAGCAGCCGAGAGTTCTTCTGGATCGAGCGCAGCGGGAGTATCATGCCCGGGCGCCAGCGTGGGACGCCGGCGGACCAAGCGCAGAACCTGTGCGGTTTCTCCATCGATTTCATGGGAGGCGACAGCATGCCCAAGTATCTGATCCAAGCGTCCTACACGTCCGAGGGCCTCAAGGGGTTGCAGAAGGACAAGGCCTCGGGCCGCCGCGCCGCGGTCATGAGCGCGTGCGAAGGAATGGGCGGCAAGCTCGACGCGATCTACTATTGCCTCGGCGAGCACGACGTGATCGCGATCGTGGACCTGCCGAACACCCAGGCAGCGACGGCTCTCTCGGTCGGCGTGTCGGCCTCGGGCCTGGTACACACCAAGACGACCGCGCTCCTCACCGTCGAGGAAACGGACCAGGCGCTCGGGAAGAGCATCAGCTACAAGCCGCCGGGCCGGTAACGGCAAGCCCCTCTCTGCCGCGAATAGCGGAGAGGGGCTTTTAACTCCGCGCGAACTTGACCGCTTCCTCGGCGGCGCGGATGAGGGCGCGGCTCTTGTCGAGGATCTCCTGGTACTCGGTGGCGGGGTCGCTGTCGGCGACCACGCCGACGCCCGCCTGCACGATCATCTTGCCGTCCTTGACGAGCGCGGTGCGCACCACGATGCAGGTGTCCATGCTGCCGTCGCCCGCGAAATAGCCGGCGGCGCCGCCGTAGAGGTTGCGCCGCTCGGTCTCGAGCTCGTCGATGATCTCCATGGCGCGCACCTTGGGGGCGCCCGAGAGCGTGCCGGCGGGAAAGCCCGCGATCAGCGCGTCGAGGGCGCTGTAGCGCGGGTCGAGCTTGCCCTCAACGTGGCTACAGATGTGCATGACGTGGCTGTAGCGCTCGATCGTGAATTGATCGGTGACCTTGACGGTGCCGATCTTGGCGACGCGGCCCACGTCGTTGCGCGCGAGGTCGAGCAGCATCAAATGCTCCGCGCGCTCCTTGGGATCCGCGAGCAGCTCCTCGGCGAGGCGCTTGTCCTCCTCGGCATCGGCGCCGCGCCGGCGCGTGCCCGCGAGCGGCCGGATGGTGACCGTGCCGTCGCGCACGCGCACGAGGATCTCGGGGCTCGAGCCCACCACCGAGAAGGACCCGTAATCCAGGAAGAACAGGAAGGGCGAGGGGTTGAGTCGGCGCAGCGCGCGGTAGAGCGCGAAAGGCGGCAGCCGGAACGGCACCTCGAAGCGCATGGACGGCACGACCTGAAAGATCTCGCCGGCGCGGATGTATTCCTTGGCGGTCTCGACCACGCGCATGCATTGCTCGCGCGTCATGTTGCCCTTGGGCACCGGCAGCTCCGCGATCGCGTCCTGCGCCTCGCGCCGATAGGGTAGGTTGCGCTCGAAATCCGTCAGCACCTCCGCCAGCCGCTCGCGCGCGAGGTCGTAGGCGGCGCGCGCGGTGAGCTCCGCGTTGGGCCATACCGGCGTCACCAGCGTCACGCGGTCCTGCAGATTGTCGAAAATGCACACGATGGTCGGGCGCAGGAACATGCCGTCGGGAATGCCGAGCGTGTCCGGGTTCTTGTCCGGCAGCCGCTCCATCAGCCCCACCATGTTGTAGCCCATGTAGCCGAAGAGCCCGCTCGCCATCGGCGGCAGCGGTGCCGGCGTCTCGACCCGACATTCCGCGATCAGGTCCTTGAGCGAGGCGAGCGCGGGCTTGGGCTCGCGCTCGAAGGCATCGGCGTCCGAGCGGACGCGGCGATTGAGCTCGGCGATGTTGCCGCGGCAGCGCCAGACCAGGTCGGGCTTGAGCCCAATGATCGAATAGCGCCCGCGCACCGAGCCGCCCTCGACGGATTCCAGCAGGAAGCTCATGGGCCGCCCGTCCGCGAGCTTCAGCATCACCGAGACCGGCGTCTCCAGGTCCGCGACCAGGCTGGTCCAGACCAGCACCGGCTGCCTCGCGCCATAGGCCCGGGCGAAATCGTCGAAGGCGGGCGAGGCTTGCATCGGGAAAACGTTTTTTAGCGCTGAGGTCGCGGAGGCTGCGCTGAGGTCGCAGAGGGAGATGAATTTACAATTTCACCACAGAGGCAGTGAGACGGTGAGAAGGCAGATTGGGCGATGCGCGCCCGTACACACTGTACTCTCATTGCCTCATTGCCTCTGTGGTGAGCTTCTTTCGTCGGCGTCCTCTGTGCATCCTCCGAGACCCCCGCGCTACGGCGTGAATTTTCTCAGAACACCTTGTCGAGGCGGGACTGGTCGATCTCGACGGGGAAGTAATGGCGGAGCGCGCCCGCATATTCCGCGAAGAGGTCAGCCTCGATCTGCTGCTTGATCTGGCCCGCGACCGCGTCGACCTTGGGCTTGTCCGCGGCGGGATCGGCGGCGATCACCTGCGTGAGCTCCGCCACATAGACGCCGTCGGCGGACGGCCCCTGCACCGCCTGTTGCGGCTTCGCGCGGAAGAGCGCGGTGACGAGCTGGGGCGGCAAGCCGCCGGCCGCGCCGCCGCGCTCGAGCTGGGGCGTGGTGGTGACCGCGAGCTTGCGCTCGGCCGCGACGTCCTTCAGCGGCTTCCCGGCATTGACGGCGTCGACGATCTCCTTGGCGGTCTTGGTGACGTG
>DATMMM010000191.1:0-3853 GCA_035569735.1 Allostellaceae bacterium
GAGCGTCCGCAACACATTTTGCTCCGCTCTCCCGGTCATCCGGGCGAGTGCCGTCACCGATTGCGGTTTGCGATCGGCGATGGTCCGCAGCAGGCGGCGGTTCTTGGCCGAGAGCAGCTTGGCACCCGCCTCGAATGACCTGAATCGAACGCCGCCCTTCGCGGCCTTAGTGCCGCTCATACGCTCGTACCACACCTTAGGCTCGCTCGGATCGATCGCCCGCTTGCCGCGCGCCACTGAAAGCGTGAAGTCCTTGAACTCCTCGAATGTTCCGACTTTATGCTTCATGCGTCACCTCGCTCTGACAGAATCCGCTCCACCTCGCGGTAGAAATCCTCCAGCAGCCGGGCTGGACCGCGGTACGTGTAGCGACCAATTTTCGCGCTCCGTAGACGTGTCGATGGTCGAATTCCCGCCGTCGACGGATCTTGTGCGCATTGTCCAATCCGTAGAGGCGCTCTCCCCCGGGAGTATGCAAAGTGAGGCTGTACTTGATCCCGTGCGGCCGGTGCTTCGTCGCTGGCACTCGCCGCGAGCCGCGAACCCGACCCGATAACCGCTGGCGAATCGGAACTCGTATCCATCAAGGCTGAGAAGAAACTCGAGCTCGTGTTCTTCTTCAGCGTCCATGAAGCATCCAATCATGATTGGATGTAGTAAGCAAGGACATTGCCACCCTGGAATATGGCGCTGCACCTCTCTTGTTGACGCCTCCAACCGCTGTCGCGCATGGTGCGCGCCCCATGCCTGCGGCTTCGCGCGCGCTCAATCCCGCCGAACGGCTCGACTGGTTGCGGCTCATCCGCACCGAGAACGTCGGGCCGATAACCTTCTACCAGCTCCTGCAGCGCTTCGGCTCCGCGGCGGTGGCGCTGGAGGCGCTGCCGGGCTTCGCGCGCAAGGGCGGGCGCTCCGGCGGCATCGCGATCTGCTCGCGCGCCGAGGCCGAGCGCGAGCTCACGGCGCTCGCCAAGGCCGGCGGGCGCTTCGTCGCCTGGGGCGAGCCCGATTATCCGCCGGCGCTCACGGCGGTCGACGACGCGCCGCCGCTCCTCTCGGTCATGGGCGATGCGCACCTGCTGCAGCGGCGCGCCATTGCGGTGGTGGGTGCGCGCAACGCCTCGGCGAACGGCCGCCGCTTTGCCCGCGACATCGCCGGCGAGCTCGGCCGGAACGGGTTCCTGGTGGTCTCGGGGCTCGCGCGCGGCATCGACGCCACGGCCCATCAAGGCGCGCTCGAGACCGGCACGCTCGCCGTGGTCGCGGGTGGCATCGACGTGGTCTATCCCGAGGAGAACCGAGCGCTCCACGAGGCGATCGCCGAGCACGGCGTGCTGGCGGCAGAGCTGCCCGTCGGCACCGAGCCGCAGGCCCGGCACTTCCCCCGCCGGAACCGGATCATCTCGGGCATATCCCTCGGCGTGCTGGTGGTGGAGGCCGCGCTCAAGTCGGGCTCGCTCATCACGGCGCGCTTTGCCCTAGAACAGGGCCGGGAGGTATTCGCCGTTCCCGGGTCCCCGCTCGACCCCCGCTGCCGCGGCGCCAACGACCTTATAAGAGGGGGCGCCACCCTCGTCGAAGGGGTCGAGGACGTGCTGAGCGCCCTTGGGGGCCAGCTCTCGGACCCCCGCCGGCCGGCCTTCACCAGGCCGGTAACGGCATCGTTAACCGACGGAAACGACACGGAGAATCAGACGGATACGGCCAGGGCCAAGGTGCTGGAAGGGCTGGGGCCCAGCCCGGTGCAGGTTGACGAACTCGTCCGGCAGTGCCAATTGTCTCCCGCAATTGTCGCCACCGTGCTCCTCGAGCTCGAACTCGCGGGACGGCTGGAACGCCAGCCGGGCAACCGAGTAACCCTGCTTTAAGACCCTTCAGCAACCCTGCGGCTGGTCAAAGCGATTTACCAGAGTGTCCGTGAACGTCGTCATCGTCGAATCGCCTGCGAAGGCGAAAACCATCAACAAGTACCTGGGCAAGGACTTCACCGTCCTCGCGAGCTACGGCCACGTCCGGGACCTGCCGGCGAAGGACGGCTCGGTGCGTCCCGAGGACGGCTTCTCCATGTCCTGGGAAATAGCCGACCGCGCGGACAAGCGCCTCAAGGAGATCGCCCAGGCGGTCAAGGGTGCCGACCACCTCTATCTCGCGACCGACCCCGACCGCGAGGGCGAGGCGATCTCCTGGCATGTCCGGGAGGTGCTCCGCCAGCGCAAGGCGCTCGCTGGCGTCGACGTCAAGCGCGTGGTCTTCAACGAGGTCACCAAGGCCGCGGTGCAGGACGCCTTCCGGCATCCCCGCGAGATCAACAAGGAACTGGTCGACGCCTATCTCGCCCGCCGGGCCCTCGACTACCTCGTGGGCTTCACGCTCTCGCCGGTGCTGTGGCGGAAGCTGCCGGGGAGCCGGTCCGCGGGCCGCGTGCAGTCGGTGGCGCTCCGCCTCATCTGCGAGCGCGAGGCGGAGATCGAGGTCTTCAAGCCGCGGGAGTTCTGGAGCGTCGAGGTCGAATTCCGGACCTCGGACGGCCAGAGCTTCACCGCGCGCCTCACCCATCTCGACGGCAAGCGCCTCGACAAGTTCGACCTCGACAGCGAGGGGAAGGCGAAAGCCGCGGTGGCGGCGATCCTCGCCGAGCCCGGCTTCACCGTAGCCTCGGTCGAGAAGAAGCAGGTCCGGCGTCACCCGCCGGCCCCCTTCACCACCTCGACCCTGCAGCAGGAAGCCTCGCGCAAGCTCGGCTTCGGCGCCCAGCGCACCATGCGCACGGCTCAGCGCCTTTACGAGGGCGTCGATGTCGGCGGTGAGACCGTGGGCCTCATCACCTATATGCGCACCGATGGTGTCACGCTCTCCAGCGAGGCGATCACGGCCGCGCGGAAGCTCATCGAGCAATCCTACGGGCCGCAGTACCGGCCCGAGAGCCCGCGCGTCTACAAGAGCACTGCCAAGAACGCCCAGGAGGCCCACGAGGCGATCCGGCCGACGGACCTGTTCCGCCGGCCCGAGCAGGTGGTGCGCCACCTGCATCCCGACGAGCGCGGCCTCTACGATCTCATCTGGAAGCGGGCCGTGGCGTCCCAGATGGAATCGGCTCTGCTGGACCAGGTCGCGGTCGATATCGCGGGGCCCAGCAACCGCACCGTGCTGCGCGCCACCGGCTCGACCATCGTGTTCGACGGGTTCCTCACGCTCTATCACGAGGACCGCGACGACGAGGAGGAGGACGAGGAGAACCGGCGCCTGCCGCCGCTCGCCGAGCATGCGGCACTCGGGCGCGGCGAGGTCACGCCTGCTCAGCACTTCACCCAGCCGCCGCCCCGCTACAGCGAGGCGAGCCTGGTCAAGAAGCTCGAGGAGCTCGGCATCGGCCGGCCCTCCACCTACGCCTCGATCATCCAGGTGCTGCAGGATCGCAAATACGTCCGGCTGGACAAGCGCCGGTTCATCCCGGAAGAGCGCGGCCGCATCGTCACGGCCTTCCTGGCCAATTTCTTCCAGCGTTATATCCAATACGACTTCACCGCCGACCTCGAGAACCAGCTCGACGACATCTCCGGCGGCCGCACCGACTGGAAGAAGGTGCTGGAGGATTTCTGGCGCGACTTCTCCGCGGCGGTCGCCGGAACCAAGGACTTGCGGGGGCAGCAGGTGGTGGCAGCGCTCGACGAGGCGCTTGGGCCGCACTTCTTCCCCGTGACCGAGAGCGGCAAGGATCCGCGCGCGTGCCCCGCCTGCGGCAACGGTCGGCTCGGCATCAAGCTGGGCCGGTTCGGCGGCTTTATCGGCTGCTCCAACTACCCCGACTGCAAGATGACGCGGCCCCTGAGCCTCGAGCACGCCAACGGCAACG
>DATMMM010000192.1:0-3378 GCA_035569735.1 Allostellaceae bacterium
AGGCCGAAGCTCATGCCGCGGTTCCAGGTCAGCACGAGGTTGAAGAAGGGCGTCACCACCCGCTGCGGAATTCCCGGCGCGCCGCCGGGGCGCCCGGCGTCAAAGTAGGAAACCACCCAGCTCTTGCTGAGCTGGTCCGCCAGCACCGTCAGCGCCATGAGCGCGAGACCGAGGCCGCGCGTCACGCGCTTCCAGCGGGTGCGAGATGGGCGACCGCGTCGGCGCAGCGCCGGCAGAGCTCGGGGTGGCCGTCTGCTGCGCCGACCTCCGGTAGGATCCGCCAGCAACGTTGGCATTTCTCGCCCGCAGCGCGCTCGATCACCGCGCCGACGCCCGCCACCTCCGGCAGCGTAAAGGCGCCCTCGGGCGCCGCGGAGAAGACGACCGTGCCCTCGGAGGTGATGCAGAGCTCCGCCAGATCCACTCCGGCGAGCGCCTCCCGGTACTCCTCGGGCACGTAGAGCCTCGCCGCGCCCTGCAGGCTCGATCCCAAGCGCTTTTGCGCGCGCTCGATCTCGAGCGCGCCGGTGACCACGCGGCGGAGGTCGCGCAGCCGCGCCCATTTGGCGCCAAGCGCCTCGTCGCGCCAGGAGGCGAGCAGCTCGGGATAGAGCTCGAGGTGCACGCTCACCTCCGGCCCCTCGCCATGCCGCGCGAGCCAGGCCTCCTCGGCGGTGAAGCAGAGCACCGGCGCGAGCCAGCGCGCGAGGCTGTCGAACACCCGATCCAGCACGGTCCGCGCGGCGCGCCGGCGCAGCGAATCCGGCCGATCGCAGTAGAGCACGTCCTTGCGGACGTCGAAGTAGAACGCCGAGAGATCGACGGCGCAGAGATTGTGCAGCGCCGTGAACATGGTGTGGAAGTCGTAACTCTGCGACGTCTCGCGCACGAGCGCATCGGTCTCGGCCAGGCGATCCAGCACCCAGCGCTCGAGCTCCGGCATCTCCGCAACGTCGAGCCGCTCGCGCTCGGAGAAGCCCGCGAGGTTGCCGAGGAGGTAGCGCAGCGTGTTGCGCAGCCGCCGATAAACGTCACCCTGGTATTTCAGGATCTCCGGCCCGATGCGGAGGTCCTCGGAATAATCGGACGCCACCACCCAGAGCCGCAGGATGTCGGCCCCGCTCTTCTCCACTACTTCCTGGGGCGACACCACGTTGCCCAGCGACTTCGACATTTTGCGGCCTTGCTCGTCCAGCACGAAGCCATGGGTGAGCACGGCCTCATAGGGAGCGCGGTCGCGCGTGCCGCAGGATTCCAGCAGCGAGGAATGGAACCAGCCGCGATGCTGGTCCGAGCCCTCGAGATAGAGCGAGGCCGGCCATCGGAGGTCCGGCCGCTTCTCGAGCACGTAGCTGTGGCTCGCGCCCGACTCGAACCACACCTCGACGATGTCCGTCACCTTCTCGTAATTCGTGGGGTCGTACCGGTTGCCGAGGAAGACCGCGGGATCGGTGCTGAACCAGATGTCGGAGCCGTCGCGCTCCATCGCGTCGGCGATCCGGTCCACCACCGCCTGGTCGCGTAGCGGCCGGCCCGTCGCCTTGTCGACGAAGACCGTGATCGGCACGCCCCAGGCGCGCTGGCGCGAGATGCACCAATCGGGGCGGCTCTCGATCATGGAGCGGATCCGGTTCTCGCCCTGGGGCGGGATCCATCGGGTCGCGGCGATCGCCGCCAGCGCCTTCTGACGGAGCCCGTTCGTCTCCATGCTGATGAACCACTGCGGCGTGTTGCGGAAGATCAGCGGCGCCTTGGAGCGCCAGGAATGCGGATAGCTGTGCGTGAGCTTGCCGCGCGCCAGGAGCCCGCCCGCCGCCTCGATGGCGGCGAGCACCTTCTCGTTGGCGTCGCCCGGCTTGCCGTTCGGGCGGTAGACCACGGCGCCCGCGAAGAGCGGCACATGCGCAAAATAGGCGCCGTCACCCGCCACCGTCTGCGGCACCTCGAGCCCGTGGGCCTGGCCCAGCTCGAAGTCATCGGTGCCATGGCCCGGTGCGATGTGGACGAAGCCGGTGCCATCGCTGTCGGTGACGAAGGCACCGGGGTAGAGCGGCACGTCGAAGTCGTAGCCCTGGCCGCGCAGCGGGTGCCGCGCGACCGTCCCGGCGAGCTCGCCGGGATTGAGCTCGGCCACCACCTCGCTCTCGAAACCCGCGACCTGCTCGACCGCGGCACGAGACGCCTTGGCAAGCACCAGCCTCTCGCCCAGGCGCGCACGGCTCTTCTCACCCGCCGAGGTCACGCGCACGAGGACGTAGTCGATCTCGGGCCCATAGGCGACGGCGCGGTTGCCCGGCAGCGTCCAGGGCGTGGTGGTCCAGATCACCACCGACGCGTCCGCGAGCGCGGGCACCGACGGCGTGACCACGGGAAAGCGCACCCAGGCCGTGGTCGAGGTGTGGTCGTGATACTCGACCTCGGCGTCGGCAAGCGCGGTCTGCTCCACCACCGACCACATCACGGGCTTGGCGCCGTGATAGAGGCCGCCGTTCATCAGGAACTTGCCGATCTCGCGCACGATCTGCGCCTCGGAGGCGGGCGCCATGGTCGTGTAGGGGTTGTCCCAATCGCCCTCGACGCCCAGCCGCTTGAACTCGGCGCGCTGCACGTCGATCCAATAGGCCGCGAACTCGCGGCACTCCTGACGGAACTGCAGGATCGGGACGTCGTCCTTGTTCTTCTTCTCCGCGCGGTACTTCTCCTCGATCTTCCATTCGATCGGGAGACCGTGGCAGTCCCAGCCCGGCACGTAGACCGCGTCCTTGCCGAGCTTCTGCTGGACGCGGTTCACCACGTCTTTGAGGATCTTGTTGAGCGCGTGGCCGATATGCAGGTTGCCGTTGGCGTAGGGCGGTCCGTCGTGAAGGATGAATTTCTCGCGGCCCTTCAACGCCGCACGCTGGCGCTGGTAGAGCGCGGTCCGCTCCCAGCGCTCCAGCAGTTGCGGCTCGCGCTTGGGCAACTCCCCTTTCATCGGAAAGGCGGTCTGCGGCAGGAACACGGTCGATCGATAGTCGGTGGCCATGGCTCGTCAACTCAGGAGGCGGGTCGGAGGCGCCCGGTGAGCGGGCGCGGGAGCTGGGGCGTGCGCGGGTCTCCCGGCCCTCAGGAAAGGGCCGGGCGGATAATTCGCGACGGTCGCAGCATCAGCGGAGCCATGGCCCGACCATAGGGAAGCCGTGATTTTCCGTCAACCGACGGCGTCCCGCTCCTCGGCCGCCAGAATGGCGCGCGCCTGCGCGGCGTCCGCCGAGATCTGAGCCTTGAGCTCGGCGAGGCCGCCGAACTTCCGCTCCGGCCGCAGATGCTCGATCAAAGCGACCCGGATGTGCTTGCCGTAGAGGTCGCCGGCGAAGTCGAAGAGATGCGCTTCGAGGC
>DATMMM010000193.1:0-2472 GCA_035569735.1 Allostellaceae bacterium
ATCAGCGCGTCTTTCGGCGCGCGAGAACGTAATCGAGCTTGCGCTCGGCGAGACGCTTCAGCGCGGCCTCGCCGACCGTGGGGTCGCCGACGATGGAGACTTCCGTGCCGGTGGCCGCATCGATGGCGGAGACCTTGACCGCGTGCCCCACCCGCACGAACTCGAAAATCACCTCGCGCCGCTCCGCCACGTTCACCTCGATAGGACATTGCTCCGCCCGCTGCTAGGATAGCGGCACCGACGACCGATCCGAAGGGGAGGCTTCCATGCCGAAGAAGGCTGCGCGCAAGCCCGCGAGATCTCGCACCGCCCGTGCCGGAGGCAAACGCGGACCGGTGGTGGTGTCCCACCCCGCCGACAAGGACTTCCAGCCCGACGGCCTGCGGCCGTATTTCCTCTACCGCGACCTCGGCATCGACCGCGCGACCAAAGGACGCTTCGGCGCGCATGTGATCCGCGCGAGGGACGCCATGCGGGGCGGCCAGGGCAAGCATACCCACGCACTCGGCTTCCAGCTCGTCTATCTCCTCAAGGGCAAAGCGCGATTTTGGTATGAGGGCTTCGGCAGCGTGGACATGGTCGCCGGCAGCTCCGTCTATCAGCCGCCGGGCATCCGCCACGAAATGTTGTCGTGCTCGAAGAATTGCGAGATTTTGGAGATTACCATGCCCGCGGAATTCGTAACGCGCGCGGCATAAATTCGGTCTCGCGCGGTTGCCGCCGGAGCGGTTTCGCACTAAGACCAATCCATGAGCGGCGTGCGCGCGATCAATCCGCCGGGCTGGGCGCGGCCCAAGGGCTACAGCAACGCCGTCGTCGGGCGCGGCACCATCGTGATGGTCGCGGGCCAGATCGGCTGGAACGCCGCGCAGCACTTCGAGAGCGACGACTTCATCGCGCAGCTGCGCCAGGCGCTCGCCAACACGGTCGCGGTGCTGGCGGCCGCCGGCGCCAAGCCCGAGCACGTCGCCCGCATGACCTGGTACGTCACGGACAAGCAGCGCTACCTCGCGCGCATCTCCGAGGTCGGCGCCACCTGGCGCGACATCATGGGCCGCACCTTCCCAGCCATGACCTTGCTCGAGGTCTCCGGGCTGGTCGAGGACCGCGCGCTCATCGAGATCGAGAGCACGGCGATCGTCCCGGACGCCGCGGCCTGATCGCAACCTGCACCCATGCCGGCTCACGAGGATTCCGCCATGACCCCCACCACCGCCTCGCGCCGCGACCAGCCCAAGCTGAGCGAGGCCCCGCGCTTCGACTGGCAGGATGCGCTGCTGCTGGAGAGCGAGCTCAGCGAGGACGAGCGGCTGGCGCGCGACAGCGCCCGCGCCTATGCGCAAGAAAAGCTGATGCCGCGCGTGCAGCGCGCGTTCCGCGACGAGCATTTCGACCGCGAGATCATGACCGAGATGGGCGCGCTGGGCTTCCTCGGCTCGACCATCGAGGGCTATGGCTGCGCCGGCGCGAACTACGTCTCCTACGGCCTGATCGCGCGGGAGATCGAGCGCGTCGACAGCGGCTATCGCTCGGCGATGTCCGTGCAATCGAGCCTGGTGATGCATCCGATCCACGAATTCGGCACGGAATCGCAGCGGCAGAAATATTTGCCGAAACTCGCGACAGGCGAATGGGTAGGCTGCTTCGGCCTGACCGAGCCCGACCACGGCTCCGACGCCGGCGCCATGAAAAGCCGCGCCCGCAAGGTCAAGGGCGGCTACCTCCTCAAGGGCTCGAAGATGTGGATCAGCAATTCGCCGATCGCGGACGTCTTCGTGGTCTGGGCGAAAACGGACGACGGCAAGGTCCACGGCTTCATTCTCGAGAAAGGCATGAAAGGGCTCTCGGCGCCCAAGATCGAGGGCAAGTTCTCGCTGCGCGCCTCGATCACCGGCGAGATCGTCATGGACGAGGTCTTCGTGCCGGAGGAGCAACTCCTGCCGAATGTCAGCGGGCTCAAGGGCCCGTTCTCCTGCCTCAACAGCGCGCGCTACGGCATTTCCTGGGGCGCGCTCGGCGCCGCCGAGTTCTGCTGGCACGCGGCGCGCAACTACACGCTCGACCGCAAGCAGTTCGGCCGGCCGCTCGCCGCCAATCAGCTGATCCAGAAGAAGCTCGTCGACATGCAGACCGAGATCACCCTCGGCCTCCATGCCTGCCTGCGCCTCGGCCGGCTCAAGGACGAGGGGCGCGCCGTGCCCGAGATGATCTCGCTGCTGAAGCGCAACAATTGCGGCAAGTCGCTCGACATCGCGCGGGTCGCGCGCGACATGCATGGCGGCAACGGCATCTCCGACGAATTCCACGTTATCCGCCACGTCATGAATCTCGAGGCGGTCAACACCTACGAGGGCACGCACGACATCCATGCGCTGATCCTCGGACGTGCGCAGACCGGGATCGCGGCGTTCAGCTAGGAAGGGCCAACGCGATGCGCCTGACGCAAGCGCAGATCGAGCGTTTCAACGCTGA
>DATMMM010000194.1:0-11647 GCA_035569735.1 Allostellaceae bacterium
AAGTCTGGCATCAAGAACGTCTGCATCCACAAGGGCCTGTTCGCGCCGCAAGTCGAGGCGCAATTCCCGAACCTCGTCCAGTACGCGGACGTCCGCGACGTCGGCAAGGCGGCCAAGGATTGGCCGCAGCTCAATTTCATCATCTATCACTCCGCCTATCGCCACATCGGCGGCGATCCCGCGGTCGCCTGGGCGGAGTTCGAGCAGAGCGGCCGGATCTCGTGGGTGAGCGACCTCGCGGAGATCCCCGAGAAGTACGGCGTCCGCAACGTCTACGGCGATCTGGGCCAGCTCTTCGCCTTCTCGACCGTGGTCAATCCCAAGCTTGCGGCGGCGCTCATGGGGACGCTGGTGAAGGGCCTCGGCGCCGATCACGTGATCTGGGGCACCGATGCCGTCTGGACGGGCTCGCCGCAATGGCAGATCGAAGGCCTGCGCCGCCTCGAGATCCCCGAGGACATGCAGCGGACATACGGCTTCAAGCCGCTCGGTCCCGCCGAGGGGCCGGTCAAGACCGGGATCTTCGGCAGGAACGCCGCGCGGCTCTATGACTTCGAGCAGCACGCCCTGCTGCACCGCACCGACCGCTTCGCGGCGATCAAGGCCGACTACGAGCGCGAGGGCGCCCAGCGCAGCAACCTTCGCTACGGCTATATCCGGAAGCCCGCCTAGGACGCCCCTCGATCCCTGCGTCCTCAAGCGCTAGGTTGATACGAAAGCGCAGCGGAGGAGGGACGCCGTGAAGATCACAGGCATCGAGACGATCCGGCTCGGAGAATTCCCCAACCTGCTCTGGCTGCACGTCTACACAGATCAGGGGCTGGTGGGCCTGGGCGAGACCTTCTTCGGAGCGCGCGCGGTCGAGGCGCAGATCCATGAGACGGTGGCGCCGCTGCTGCTGGGCAAGCCCGCGCTGCAGATGGACCGGCACGGGCGCACCTTGCAGAACCAGTATCTGGGTTTCTCCGGCACGGGCGTCGAGATGCGCGCCGCCTCGGCCGTCGACATCGCGCTCTGGGACCTCTACGGCCAGGCGACCGGGCAGCCGCTGCACCAATGCTTGGGCGGCCTCTCGCATGAGAGGGTCCGGATCTACAACACCTGCGCCGGCTACCGCTACATCCGCGCCGCAAGCGGGCAGAAGACCGGCAATTGGGGCGTCGAGCCCGGAGCCCCCGAAGGTCCCTACGAGGACCTCGACGCCTTCCTGCACCGCGCGGACGAGCTCGCGCACTCGCTGCTGGAGCAGGGCATCACCGCGATGAAGATCTGGCCCTTCGACTTCGCCGCCGAGGCGTCGGAAGGCCGCTCGATCTCCGCCGCCGAGCTCGACCGCGCGCTCGAGCCCTTCCGCAAGATCCGCGCGGCCGTCGGCAACAAGATGGATATCATGGCGGAGCTGCACTCGCTCTGGCTGCCGCCGGCGGCCGAGGTGGTGCTGAAGGCCCTGGCGCCCTTCCAGCCGTTCTGGGTCGAGGACCCCATCAAGATGGTGAACGCCGACCTGCTCGCGAGCCTGCGCGCGCGCACCGGCGTGCCGATCTGCGCCAGCGAGACGCTCGCGACCCGGCGCGCCTTCCGCGAGTTCTTGCAGGCGGACGCCGTGGATGTGGTCATGCTGGACCTCTCCTGGTGCGGCGGCATCGGCGAGGCGAAGAAGATCGCGACGCTCGCGGAGGCCTGGGGCCGGCCCGTGGCGCCGCACGACTGCACGGGCCCGGTGGTGCTGACCGCCTCGGTGCATCTGTCGCTCAACTGTCCCAACACGCTCGTGCAGGAGACCGTGCGCGCGTTCACCACCGGCTGGTACCGCGAGGTGCTGACGGACTTGCCGGAGATCCGCGACGGCTTCGTCTATCCGATGAAAGGGCCGGGGCTTGGGACCAGGCTCCGGCCCGACCGCCTGTCGGCGGCCGACTGCGAGCGGCGCTTGACCAAGGCATAACGGGCGCTCGCTGGTTTGGGCCACCTCGCGGCTCACGCGAGTCCGGCAATGAAGGAGGAAATGCCCATGTCGGAGCATCCCGATCAGGCGGCCATGGTCCAAGCCGTCCGCGATCTCATGAGAACCGCCAGTGGATTTGGCCGTTCGACGCGGTGGTGCCGCCATCCACGGGCACGTTGGCGCCGTTGATGAAGCTCGCCTCGGCGCTCGCGAGGAAGGCGACCGCGGCCGCTATTTCTTCGGGCTGCGCGGCCCGTCCGAGAGGCACGCGCTCGACCGCCTCATCCCCGATCTGCTTGTAGGGCGAACTCGGGTCGAACAGCACGGCCGTCATGTCGGTGACCGTCAGGCCCGGACTTACTCCGTTCACGCGGACGCCGGTCCGGCCGAACTCGAGCGCCAGACTCTGCGTGAGATTGTTCACCCCAGC
This sequence comes from Allostellaceae bacterium, assembly GCA_035569735.1. GTDB lineage: Bacteria > Pseudomonadota > Alphaproteobacteria > ATCC43930 > CGMCC-115725 > DASZHJ01. Next base: position 2,376 of record DATMMM010000194.1, read on the forward strand.
TTTGGCGGCAGCATAAAACGAGTTTCCCGCCTCGCCGCCAAAACCCGCGATGGAGGACACGTTGACGATCGCGCCCTTGGTCTTGAGCAGGTGCGGCAGGGCCGCGCGTATGAGATAGAAGACGCCGGTCAGGTTGACGCTCATCACCGCATGCCAATCCGAATCCGGCTTGTCGCGGAAACCACCCACTCCGGCCACCCCGGCGCTGTTCACCAGCACGTCGATCGCTCCGAACCGGGCCGCCGTGCTCGATATCAGACGTTCGGCATCCTCCGGCTTGGCGACGTCCGCGACCTGGATCAGGCAGCGCTCCTGGTTTAGGCCCTCCGCCACTTTCGCAAGCTTTGCTTCGGTGCGGCCCACCAGGACCACAGCCGCTCCCTCGCTCCAGAAGCGCCGCGCCGCCGCGGCACCAATGCCGGAACCGGCGCCCGTTACGACGACCACTTTTTCGCTGAACCGCCGAGAGTGCATGACGATAACCTGTTTCATTGCTTTGGTCCTTTCATCGATAGGATGCTTCCGGCGTCGCGCCGGATATTCAGTCGACGATGGCGCCGGCATCCGATTTCGTCAGTTCCGCATAGGCGCGCCACGGCATGATCGGAGCGAGCATCCGGCCGTCGGGCCGGACGCCGGTTTGTATGGCGACGATCATCTCTTGCTTCGTCCAGGTGCCGAGCCCTGCATCTTCGATGTAAGTCGCTTCCGAGCGCGTGCACATCGGCGCAATCGCCAGCGTGGCAAGTATATGCGTGATGCGTTCCATGATCGGCCTCCCGCTTTCACGTCTCTCGCTCGAGGCCGTGCCGCGCGGCGTGAAGGATCTCGCCGCGGCTCACGCCGATATCGGCGAGCATGCGATCGTCCATCGCCATCAGCTGATCGACGGCGCGCCTCGTCCGGCGCCGGGCCTCGAGCCAGGCGATCGATCGGATGAACCAGCTTGCCAGCAGAGATCCGATCCCTCGTCCGGCGCGGCGCGACGGGTCGAACGCGGACGATTGATGCACGGCGCCCAAGTCTTCTTGGATCATGACGGCTTCTCCTCGATGGGGGTCTGCGGCAGCCGCGCGGTCCGCGGTGGCCTGCTCACGGCATCGAGATCGTGCAAATCGTCGCTCGATCGCCAGTCAGAAATCCGCTCAGAAACTGTTCGACGCTCGCGAGCGCACCGTTGACACGGTTCGCTCAAGCAAAATCTGCCCGGTTCCTAGTCACGAGATGACGCGCGGCGGCGCCGAGCGACAGCAGAGCATGATCTGAGCAGGTTTCGGTCTGGCAATCGAGCGGGAGATTGCGCGATCACAAGCGCGCGATTGCGGCCAGCGATGGCCCTGAACACACGAAAGGAACCTCCGATGAACCCTCTCCCGCCCGACCATCAGGCGCTGCTCGCCACCTGGCAGCAGCACACCCACGCCGAGTTCCTGCTCAAAGATCCGGATGCCGCCCTTGCCACCATGACCGAGAATCCCTACGTCATCTGCGTTCCCTCCGGGACGGGCGGCGTCGGTCGGGTAGCCGTCCGTAAGTTCTATGCTGAGCAGTTCCTGCCGAGTATCCCGCCGGATTTCGAGTTGCAGTCTCTGTCTCAGATCTTCAGCAATGATGCGATCGTCGAAGAGTTCGTGGTTCGTTTCACACATTCGCTCCGGATGGACTGGATGCTTCCGGGCATCCGCCCCACCGGTCGAAAAGCCGAGTTCGTGATCGTGGTGATCATTCGGTTTCATGCCGGCAAGGTGGCTCGCGAGCATGTCTATTGGGATCAGGCGACGGTGCTGTCCCAGTTGGGCGTGCTGGATAAGCGCATCGGGACGGCCGGGGCCGGCAGCGCGGCGCAGCTGCTGAAGCTCTCGGTCTTGCCGGTGATCCCGGCGCGAGACCGTGCCTCGCTTTCCGCTCAGCCGATGACATTGAAGACATAAAGATAAAGACATCGTCGACGCATGTGACATCACGGACTCGGCAAAAGGAGATAGTTTCCCGCTGAAGCGAAGCTTGCACGTCATCAGCCCACACACACATCCGCACACATGATGAGTCCGGCGCCGCCGCCCGGAACGCGGCCGAACAATCGCGCAACTGGTCCGGAGCAGCCGAACTCCGTCGCGCCCGAGCCGCGGCCGGCGGCTGGCGCGCCCGGGCTCGCCTATGCGGACTTCGCCGCGGCGACGAAGCAAGCGCTCCGCGACTTCCACCGTGCCGATCTGCTCGCGCAGAACCCGCTGCTGCGCGATGGCATCGCCACTCTCAGCGCGTCGCTCGGGCCGGCGGGGCTGCGGGCGATGCTCACGGAAACGGTCGAGACGCTGTTCGGCAATCCGCGCGACGAGAAGCTGCGCCGCGTCATCGAACTGACATACTTCCAGGCTGGCCCGAAGCAGGAGGCGGTGGCGGACCGGCTGTCTCTGCCCTTCGGGACCTATCGCCGTTACCTCACCACGGCGCGCGACCGTTTGTCGCACTGGCTGTGGGAGACCCGAACCGAGGCCGCGGTCAAACCGGATCCGCCGTCCGCGGCGCCGACGACGGCAGAGGCAGAGCAGGCGAAAAGCGAGCCGGCGGTCTCGCTGGTTGCCGGCGATTCGGCGCCGCCGCGGCTCTCCGTCGTGATCCTGCCTTTCATCAACATCGGCGGAAACCCGGACCACGATCACTACGTCGACGGCATCACGGAGAGCCTGACCACCGACCTCTCCCGCAGACCCGGCGTTTTCGCGATCTCGCGCAACACCGCCGTCGCCTATAAGGGCAAGCCGATCGACACCCGCCAGATCGGTCGCGAGCTCGGCGTGCGATACGTCCTCGAAGGCAGCGTGCAGCACGCGGGCAACTGGATCCGAATCAACGCGCAGCTCATCGATGCGGAGAGCGGCGCGCATCTGTGGGCCGAGCGCTTCGACAAGCCGCGAGCCAACCTGCTCGATCTGCAGGACGAGGTCACGACCCGATTGGCCCGCTCGGTCCATGTGGAGCTGATCGCATCGGAGAGCGAGCGCGCGGCGCGCGAGCATCCCGACCGGCTCGATGCCGTGGACAACACGCTTCAGGGCTGGGCCACCTGGCACAAAAATCCGTCGCTCGAGGGCGCGCGAAGCGCCCGTCGATTCTTCGAGGCCGCGCTGCGGCTCGACGAGCACAACGTCGATGCGCTCCTCGGCTTCGTCAATGCCCACATGGGGGAGGTCAACCTTTACCTATCGGAGGACCGCGACGGGCAGATCCGCGCCGCGGAGCCCGCTGCGATGAAGGCGCTGGCGCTGGCTCCCGACAGCGCCGACGTGCATGTCACCTATGGCATGCTGCTCTACGCCATGCGCGCCCCGGAGCGAGCGCTGCGCGAGTTCGAGTTCGCGATCGGGCTGGACCGCAATCTCGCCGTGGCGCACGGCTACCTCGGGCTGATGAAGTTCTTCCTCGGGCGCTCGCACGAAACCCGGGGCCACGTCGAGGAAGCGATCCGACTCAGTCCGCGGGACCCGCTGCTCTTCCACTGGCACTACGTCATCGGGGTTGCCGATATCTATATCGTTCGGGTGGTCCGCGCGCTGGAAAGCTTGCGGAAATCCATCGAGATCAATCCGAATTGGGCGCTTTCGCATTTCGTGCTGGCCGCCGGCTTCGCGATGGCCGGGCTGCTTGCGGACGCCGCGGAGGCTTGCGCGACCGCCCGCCGCCTCGCGCCGAATTTCACCGTCGCCAAATTCCGCGCCCAGGCCGTGAGCGACAACCCGGTCTATCTCACGCAGCGCGAGCGTCTCTACGAAGGATTGCTGCTGGCCGGAGTCCCGGAGAGCTGAGCGGAAACTGAGCAGATTTCGAACGCGCAATCGATCGGCGTTTTGCCCGATCACAATGCCACGCACGGGGCGGCTCGGACGAGCACAGCCGTCTCAACCATCGCGAGGGAGTTCTGTGATGATCGGTCAAAAGCGGGTCGACGGACTTTGGCAGGCGCTGATGTCGGTTTGGTTCTTGGGACGGCACCACAGTCGGCTGGCACTCCCCGAGACTGCGGGTCGGGAGGGTCATCCGGAAAGCGCCGAGGCTCGCGCGCCGCAGCCAGCCGTCTTGCTCGAGGTCAACCCCGCGCTCGCGCGCGTCGAGCTCGAAGCTCGCGGCCTGTTGGGCGATCGGGCTCTGGACTGGATGGCGACACCGAGCCGGTTCTTGGACGGGATCGCGCCCGCGGAGCTCGCGACCTCGCCGGATGGAGCGCGCGTGGTCCTGCACGTGCTGCGGCGCGCGCGTACCGGTGTCCGCGAGGGCGGCGCGATCCCAGGCGAGCGGCGCCCCAATGCCCACTAAGATGATTGTGCGCCTGCGCGAGCGGGCCTCCGCCCGTCTCAGAGCCGCCCGGGAGCAGCCCGACAATCGCCACTCGACGCGGCTGATCCTGCTGGCCGCCCTCTACCAGGACCAGCTACTCGATCTCGAAAATCGCCACTCGGAACTGGTCATGACTAGGCTTGTCCCGGACATCCACGTTTTCTCGGCCGCAGAACACGTGGATGCGCGTGACAAGCACGCGCATGACGACAGGGAGATGCCGCGCTGAGTGGGTGGCGTCGCTATCCCCCCGGCCCGAAGCTTTGCACGAGCGAGCCCGCGACCAGGTACCAGCCGTCGACCAGCACGAAGAAGATGATCTTGAAGGGCAGCGATATCGTCACCGGCGGCAGCATCATCATGCCCATCGACATCAGGATCGAGGCCACGACCATGTCGATGATCAGGAACGGCAGGAACAGCAGGAAGCCGATCTCGAAGGCGCGGCGGAGCTCGCTGATCATGAAGGAGGGCACCAGCACGCGCAGCGGCGTCTCCTTGGCGTCGGCGACGTGGTCGATCTTGGCCATGTCCGCGAAGAGCTGGAGGTCCTGGGCGCGCACGTGCTGCAGCATGAAGGCGTGAAGCGGCGCCAGCGCGCGGGTCGCGGCCTCGGTCTCGCCGATCTTGTCCTCCATCAGGGGCTGCAACCCGTCGTGATAGGCGGCCTCCAGCGTCGGCGCCATCACGAAGCCCGTGAGGAAGAGGGCCAGGCTGATCATCACCACGTTGGGCGGCGTCTGCTGGATGCCGAGCGCGTTCCGCAGGAACGACAGCACTACGATGATGCGCGTGAAGGAGGTGACGGTGACCAGGATCGCCGGCGCCAGGCTCAGCACCGTCATCAACAGGACGATCTGCACGATGCGCGCGGTGGAGCTGCTTTCGCCGCCGAGATCGAGCGTCACGGACTGCGCGAGCGCCGCCACGGGGAGGAGCGCCGTCGCAGCACCCACGGCGGCGGTGAGCAGCGCGCGCGGAGCCCTCACGCCTTGCTCTCCTCGACCAGGGCCTGGAAGTCCGGGATCGGCGCGGTTCTCGCGGCGCCGGCGCTCTCGATCACGAGATCGCCGTCATGGCCCAGCAGGATCAGGTGCTCCGCCGCGTCCCGGCGCAGCAGGACGAGGCGCCGCTTGCCGTCGATCGGCAGCACCTCGAGCACGGCGAGCCGCTTCTTGCCGGCGGGTGCCACGAACCGGCTCGCCCAGCCGAAGCGGCGCACCACCCAGGCGAGCGCGCCGATCATCGCAATGACCAGCACGAGCGCGATCAGGAAGCGCAGATAGGTATCGAGACCCATGGAGTGGATGGTGCCGGCGCGCGCTCAGGACTGCGCGGCGTCTGGCGCGTAGGCGTCGGCCGCGCGCTGGCGCGCCTCCGCCTCGGCCATGTGCTCGAGCGCGTCGCGCTGGCTCGTGAGCGCCTCGGCGAGCGCGGAGAGATCCTGGGCGAGGCGCGCGAGCTTGCGGGCGGCGCGGCCGTGATGGCGCGGAGGCAACTGGAGGGCGGCGGCGCAGAGCTCGGCGACGGCGAGATCGAGCCCGCTCATGTCGACGAGATCGCCCGCCTCGATGGCGGCGCGGGCGGTGCCGAGCGTCGCGGAGACGAGATCGAGGTCGGCTGTGGCGGCGGTCATGGCGGGGCTCCTGTCGCGGGGGAAGACGAGGGCGGCTGCGCGCGGTTGGCGCGGTAGATGTAGACGAGGATCTCGGCGACGGCGGCGAAGGCCGCGATCGGGATCTGGTTGCCGATCTCGACGGCCGCCAGCAGCTCGGCCAGGTCCGCGTCCTCGCGGACCTTGACGCCGTGCTCGAAGGCGAGCGCCAGGATGCGCTCGGCGATGGCGCCCCGGCCGCTCGCGACCACGCGCGGCGCGTCACCCTCGGCGCGGTTGTAGCGCAAGGCGACGGCGACGGCGGGCTTCTCGGCGGGCGGATTTCGCGTGGGCACCAGGGTGTCCGATCGGCGGCTAATTCGCGGCCGATCCTAGAGAAACAGGCTTAACAGATGGTTGACGGGGGTGCCGGCGCGAGTGCCGGTCTTTACTGGATGTTAAGGCAATCCGAGCGAGATTGGCGCCCGATGGACCTGACCCAGATCCCGCTCTTCCAGGCGATGGCGAAGAAGCTCGCCTGGCTCGGCGCGCGCCAGGCGGTGCTCGCCGAGAACGTCGCCAACGCCAACACGCCGGGCTTCCGCGCGAGCGACCTGAAGCCGGTCGATTTCGGCAAGCTGCTGAAGGGCGAGGGCAATGGCATCTTGAAGCTGGCGGCGACATCGCCCGGCCACATCACCACGCCCGCAAGCGGCGTCACGCCGGAGGCGCCGAAGGTTTCGGCCAGCGGGCCGGTCCAGCTCGAGGACCAGATGATGAAGGTGAGCGACACCGCCACCGACTACGCCTTCACCACCAGCCTTTACCAGAAACACATCGCGCTTCTCAAAGAAGCGCTTGGGCACTGAGGACTAGCGGCTCATGGATCTCCACACCTCGATGCAGCTGGCGTTCGCCGGCATGACCGCGCAAGGACAGCGCCTGAAGGTCATCGCCCAGAACCTCGCCAACACCGACTCCACGGCCAAGACGGCGGGCGGTGAGCCTTATCGCCGGAAAATCGTGACCTTCCACGCCGTGCTCGACAAGACGCTCGGAGCGGACTCCGTCGCCGTCGGCCGGCCCGTGACCGTCTCGGGCACGCTCGAGCGCAAATACGATCCCGGCAATCCCGCGGCCGACACCGAGGGCTACGTGCAGATGCCGAACGTCAATCCCGTCGTGGAGCTCATGGACATGCGCGACGCGCAACAGAGCTACCAGGCGAACCTCAACGTCATCGATGCCGCGAAATCGATGATCTCCCACACGCTCGACCTGCTCAGGGGTTAAGCGAGCGGTTCTTCGAAGGAGACGTCAGAGATGGCCGACCCGATCGCCAACGCAGCGGCGGCTGCCTATTCCAACACAAGCCGGATCGCGGGCGCGGGGCTCGGCTCGCGCGACGGCGCGCCGGACGGCGGCTTCGGCGACCTCCTGCGCAAGGCCGCCGAGAACGCGGTCGAAACCTTGAAGCAAGGCGAGCAGGCGAGCCTGCAGGGTGTGGCGGGCAAGGCGGACATCGCGCAAGTCGCCGCCGCCGTCGCCAATGCCGACGCGACGCTGCAGACCATCGTCGCCGTGCGCGACCGCGTGATCGCGGCCTACCAGGACATCATCAAGATGACGATCTGAGCGGGCGCCTCGGGCAGAACGCCATGAACGCCAACGACGTCTTCGGGATCGGCAACCAGGCGATCATGGTGGCGCTCCAGATCGGCGCGCCGGTGATGCTGCTGGCGCTGGGCGTGGGGCTCGTGATCTCGATCCTGCAGGCGCTGACGCAAATCCAGGAGATGACGCTCACCTTCGTGCCGAAGATCCTGGTGATCTTCGTCTCGCTCCTGGTGCTGATGCCGTTCATGCTGAGCACGCTGGTCGATTTCACCCAATCCCTCTTCACCCGCATCGCCACCGGCTGAGCCCTCGTCTGTACAGAAGATCTTAGCGCAGAGGACGCGGAGGCTGCGGAGAGGTCGCGGAGGAATAAGGTGACCACTGAGGCAATGAGGAATGCCGCGTGCTTCGCGGCGAAGCCGCAATTCCAATACGTAGGGTTGCGGCTTCGCCGCCGTGTTTCCTTCTCGCTGCCTCACCGTCTCTGTGGTGAAATTCGTACCTTCCACCGCGACCTTCGCGCATCCTCCGCGTCCTCTGCGCTAAAGCGTTCCCTTCCACTGAGCCTGGCCTGATGCTCGACCAGATCGTGCCGGCCAACCTGTTCGCGGCGGCGCTGGTGTTCGCGCGGCTGGGCTCGGCGCTCATGTTGATGCCGGGCATCGGCGAGGTCTACGTGAGCCCGCGGCTTCGGCTGGTGCTGGCGCTCGGCATCACGCTGGTGGCGACGCCCGTCGTGGCGCCGGCGCTGCCGCCCTTGCCCGCGGGCTTCATCGGGCTGGCACTCATGCTGGGCGGCGAGATCGCGGTCGGCCTCTTCCTCGGCACCATCGCGCGCATCCTGCTGGCGGCGCTCGAGGTCGCGGGCAGCCTGATCTCCGTTAACCTCGGCCTCTCGGCCGCGCTCATCTTCAACCCGCTGCTGCAGCAGCAGGAGGCGATCACCAGCGCCTTCTACGGCCTGGCGGGAGTGCTGATCATCTTCCTCGCGGACCTGCACCATCCCATGCTGCGCGCGCTGGTGAGCAGCTACGGCGTGTTCCAGCCGGGCGTGCTGCTTCAGTGGGGCGACTTCTCGGAGGCGGTCGCGCGCGCGGTCACGGAGTCGTTCCAGATCGGCGTCGAGATGGCCGCACCCTTCATGATCATCGGCACGATCTTCTACGTGGCCGTCGGCCTGATCTCGCGTCTGACGCCCCAGCTGCAGATCCTGTTCGTGATCCAGCCGCTGCAGATCGTCGCGGGCCTGATCGCCTTCGCGCTGCTGATGGCGACCGGCATGCAATGGTTCCTCGAGCGCTTCGCCGCCGGCTTCTTCGCCTTGACGGGAGCCTGAGCCCGTGGCGGACGACGTCGACGACAGCCAACGCACCGAAGAGCCCTCGCAACGAAAGCTCTCGCGCGCGCGGACCCGCGGCCAGGTCGCGCAGTCCCGCGAGGTCACCAACTGGTTCCTGATCGGCACGGCGCTGGCGCTGGTGGTCTTCGCGGGCGGGCCGATCGCGCGCACGATCGGGGGCGCTCTCAAGCGCTACATCGAGGCGCCCCACGCGCTCACAGTCGAGGGCGCGCTCTGGCCGGCGGTCGGCGACACGCTCGCCACCATCGGCGCCGCGCTGGCACTTCCGATGGGGCTGCTGATCCTGGCGGCGCTCGCGGGATCGCTGGTCCAGACCGGCCTCTTGTTCGCGCCCGAGAAGCTCGCGCCCAAGCTCGAGAACCTCTC
>DATMMM010000195.1:0-5520 GCA_035569735.1 Allostellaceae bacterium
GACTCCGCCGTGCTGGCGAAGCTCCTCACTTTCGCCAGCGTCGCCATGGGCGCCGCGGGCTGCATCCTTGGCGGGCTGGTTGCGGACCGGATCGGCCGCACGACCTTGACCGTCGCGGCGATGGCGATCAGCGGCACCTGCTGCCTGCTCGCCGGCCCGCTGTTCGGCGGCGATCCCTCGATCCTCGGCGTGCTCTGCCTGGTCTGGGGCTGCACGGTGGTGGCGGACTCGCCGCAATTCACCGCGAGCGTGATCGAGCTGTCGGATCGCACCCTCACAGGAACGATGATCACGGTCCAGACCTGCGCCGGTTTCCTGCTGACCACCATCACCATTCATCTGACCCCCTTCCTGGTCGATTGGATCGGCTGGCGGCACGCGTTTGCCGTGCTCGCGATCGGCCCGGCGCTCGGGATCTGGGCGATGCTGCGGCTGCGCTTCCACCCGGACGCGGTCCGCCTTGCGAACGGCCGGCGCTGAGGCCTAGCATGCTGCATAACTAATCGCTGAACGCGGTGTAAACGCCCGCAGCGAATACTATCAGGGAGGGCTCGAGATGGAGAGGCGGCATCCTTACCTGTCCGTTCTACAGGCTGGGCTCGCAGAGGGCAGGCTCGACCGGCGCGAGTTCCTGCGCACCGCGACGCTGCTGGGATTGTCGGCGACGGCCGCTTACGCGCTCGCGGAGAACCTTTCGGGCGGCCCCGGCGTGGCGCCTGCGTCGGCGCAAACTGCCATGCCCAAGGGCGGCCGGCTGCGCATCAGCATGCGGGTCTTCGACGTCAAGTCGCCGCATACTTTGTCCGCCACATCCGCCAGCAACATCGTCCGACAGAGTAATGACTTTCTGACCGTGACGGGCGCCGACAACGTGACCCGGCCGGGCTTGCTGGAGAGCTGGGAGGCGAGCCCGGACCTGAAGACCTGGACGCTCCATGTGCGCAAGAACGTCAAATGGCACAAAGGCGGCGACTTCACGGCCGACGACGTGATCTGGAACCTGAAGCACGTGCTGGATCCCGCGGTCGGCTCCTCGATGCTCGGGCTGATGCGCTCGTACATGATTTCGGAGGTCGAGACTGCCGAGAAGGATGACAAGGGCAATCCCAAGAAAGCGAGCCGCCTCTGGGACGCCAACGCCATCGAGAAGGTCGACAGCCACACGGTTCGCCTGAACTGCAAGGTGGCGCAGGTCGCGGTGCCCGAGCACCTCTTTCATTATCCGATGTCGATCCTCGATCCCGCCGACAAGGGCGAATACAAGGTGGGCGCCAACGGCACCGGCCCGTTCGAGCTCGTGGAGCTCGAGGTCGGCAAGCGTGCGCTCTACCGCGCGCGCAAGGACTATTGGGGCACCGGACCCTATGTGGAGACGCTGGAGTTCGTCGACCTCGGCGACGATCCCGGTCCGCAATTGGCGGCCTTCGCCTCGCAGCAGGTCGACGGGCTGCAGCTGATCAGCAACGACCTGGTCGCTTCCCTGAGAGCGTTGCCCAACGCCACGGTCTACGAGGCCGTCACGGCGCAAACCGGCGTTGCCCGCGTCCACTACGACGAGAAGCCGTTCACGGACACGAAATTCCGCCAGGCGATGCGGCTCGCCATCGACACCCAGAAGATCCTCGACGTCACCTTGCGGGACACGGGCTCGCCCGCCGAGCATCATCATGTCGCCCCGACGCTGCCGGATTACGCGAAGCTGCCCGCCTTCAAGCAGGACATCCCGCGTGCGAAGCAGCTGCTCGCCGAAGCCGGGTTCCCGAACGGGATCGATCTCTCGATCAGCTGCCGCAAGGATCCGAGCTGGGAGCCGCAACTCGTGCAGGCGCTGGTGGAGCAATGGAAGGCGGCGGGCATCCGGGTTGCCGTCAACATCATGCCGACCGCCGAGTACAACAAGATCTGGACCGATGTGCCCTTCGGCTTCATCGGCTGGGCGCACCGCCCCTTGGGGATCATGACGCTGGGTCTCGCCTACCGGACCGGCCAATCCTGGAACGAATCCCACTACTCGAACCCGGAATTCGATCGTCTCCTGACCGAGGCCGAAGGCCTGCTCGACATGGAGAAGCGGCGCGACGCCATGGCCAAGCTCGAGGCGATGTTGCAGGACGACGGCCCGATCGTGCAGCCGGTCTGGAACAAGATCTTCCAGGTGTTCGACAAGAAGATCAAAGGCGCATCCGCGCATCCCTCGCTCTATGTCTTCTGCAACGAGATGGCGGTGGCGGCGTGAGCGCGCGTCGGAATTCGAGGTAGCGGATGCCGGGGCTGACCGCCGAGCAGGCGCTCACGATCATACTCAACGCGCGCAAGCGGGCGTCCGAGATCTCATGCCCGCCGGTCGCCATCGCGGTGGTGGACGACGGCGGAAACGTGCTGGCGCTCGCGCGCGATGAAAGGGCCGGCTTCGCCCGCGCCGATATCGCGCTCAACAAGGCCTGGGGCTGCATCGCGCTCGCGCTCCCGAGCCGGACGCTGCGCGACCAGGTGAAGGGCTGGGAGAGCTGGTTCGCGGGCATCCAGGGCGCCACCGGCGGCCGCCTGATGCCGGTGCTGGGCGGCGTGTTCGCGCGCGCCGCGGACGGCAGGACAGTGGGAGCCGTCGGGGTCGCGGGTGCGCCCGGCGAGGTGGACGAGGCGCTCGCCATGCACGGCATCCGCTCGATCGGCCTCATCGCCGACGCGGGCGAGCTCGAGCGCAAGCCCCCGATCGGCTGAGGGATGTTCACGCCCGATCTCGCCTTGGCGGAGCGCCTCTTCGACGAGCTCGCGGCCAAGACCAGGCGAGGCAAAGGCATCGTCCGCGATTCTTACGGAAAGGGCGAGCAGCTCGCGCACGAGATGATCCGCGATGTCGCGGCGGCATTGGACCTCGAGGTCCGGGTCGATGCCGCCGGGAACAGCTACGCGACGCTGGCCGGCCGCGACCGCACGGCGCCGGCGATCGTCATCGGCTCGCACCTGGACTCGGTGCCTCAGGGCGGCAATTACGACGGCGCCGCGGGCGTGGTTGCGGGGATCGCGCTCCTGGCGGGCGCGCGCCGGTCCGGGTGGAGACCGGCCATCGACATCGTGGTCATGGGGATCCGCGCGGAAGAGGCCGCGTGGTTCGACGCCTCTTATGCCGGGAGCTACGCGGCTTTCGGGCGGCTGCCAGCCGAAGTCCTGCAGGTCCCGCGGTCCGATACCGGCCGGAGCATGGCCGAGCATATGGCGGAGCTCGGCTGCGATGTCGAAGCGGTCCGCCGCGGCGTGGCTCACCTCGATCCCGCGCGGCTTCGCCGCTATGTCGAGGTGCACATCGAGCAGGGGCCGGTGTTGGTCGGCAGCGGCGTCCCGATCGGCATCGTCACAGGGATTCGTGGCTGCCGGCGCTATCGCAACGCCCGCTCGATCGGCGCCTATGCGCACTCCGGAGCAGTGCCGCGGGCGCATCGCCGCGATGCTGTAGCGGCCACGGTATCGCTCGTCCACGCCTTGAACGAGGCGTGGATCGCCTGGGAGGCGGAAGGCCACGACCTCACATTCACCTCGGGCGAACTCTATACGAACCCCGCGCTCCATGGGCCCAGCAAGATCGCGGGCGAGGTCCGCTTCGTGCTCGACTTTCGCAGCATCTCCGACGAGACGATGCGGTTTGCCTGCGCCAAGGCGCGCTCGCTCGCCGACGCGATCGGCGCGCAACACAAGGTGAGGTTCGAGCTCGGCGCGGAGCTCGTGAGCGAGCCGGCTCGGCTCGATCCCGCCGGGCGCCAGCGGCTGAAGCGGCTCGCCGATGAGGCCGGGCTCGCCGCCCTCGAGATGGCGAGCGGCGCCGGCCACGATGCCGCCGTCTTCGCCAATTTCGGCGTGCCCACCAACATGATTTTCATTCGCAACGAGAACGGCAGCCACAATCCCGACGAGGCCATGAGCATGACGGATTTTGCCGATGCCGCGCGGCTGCTGGCGGCCTTCGTGATGGGCGAGGCGGTCTGATGCCGCTTCGCCCGCATGTCACGTCAAACGCGAGGAAGATCCGATGTCCAGATACCTGACGATCGCGTGCGCGCAGCTTGGGCCGATCGCGCGGGACGAGGGCCGCGCCGCGGTGGTGGAAAGGCTCATGGCGCTGATGCAGCGCGCCCAGGCGCAAGGCGCCGAGCTCGTAGTGTTTCCGGAAATGGCGCTCACCACCTTCTTTCCGCGCTGGTACATCGAGGATCAGCGCGAGATCGACCGCTACTTCGAGCGCGAGATGCCGGGCCCGGAGACGCAGCGGCTCTTTGATCTGGCGGCGCGGCTCGGCATCGGCTTCTATCTCGGATATTGCGAGCTGGTAGAGGAGGCAGGCCGGCTGCACCGCTACAACAGCACGGTGCTGGTCGGGACCGACGCGCGCATCATCGGCAACTATCGCAAGGTTCATGTTCCCGGCTCCGCCGTGAACGACCCGACGCTGCCCTATCAGCATCTCGAGAAGCTCTATTTCGAGGACGGCAATCTCGGATTTCCCGTCTGGGAGAGCTTCGGGACGAAAGTGGGCATGGCCATCTGCAACGACCGGCGGTGGCCGGAGACCTATCGCGTGATGGCACTCCAGGGAGCGGAGCTGGTCGTGCTCGGCTTCAACACGCCGGCGCAGCTGCCGGACTATCCCGAGCAGAACGCGCACCGGGCCTTTCATCATCTCGTCTGCATGCAGGCGGCGGCCTACCAGAACGGGATCTGGATCGCGGCCACCGCGAAAGCGGGACGCGAGGAGGGCGTCGATATGCTGGGACACAGCTGCATCATCGCGCCCTCGGGCGATGTGGTCGCGCTCTCGCAAGGCGTGAGCGACGAGACGGTGGTCTATCGCTGCGACCTCGGTATGGCGCCCTATTACAAGGAGTTCTTCGGCCTGGACCGCAACCGGCGGCCCGAGCATTACGGCATCATCACCCAGGCGAGAGGTGGCGCAGGCACCCGGCGAGCCGGAGATTGACCGATGGGGGCCCGCAAGCCCGGAGGATGAGCCCCGATGCTGCGGATCATCCTTCGACGCCTGGCTTACCTGCTCGCGACTATGCTGGTGGCCTCGGTCATCCTGTTCAGCCTGTTCGAGCTCTCGCCCCAATCCGTCGCGATCGACGAGCTCGGTCCGTTCTCAACCCAGGAGCAGCGTAGTCTCTGGCTCGAGCAGAACGGCTATTCGCGTCCGGCCGTCGTCCGCTACGTCGCCTGGCTCGACCGTTTCGCGAGCGGGGACCTCGGCATGTCGCGGGTGTTCAACGAGCCGGTGGCGCGGGTGTTGCTGGATCGGCTCGGCAATACCGCGGTCCTTGCGGCGTTCTTTTTCGCGACCCTGGTGCCGCTCGCGCTGACCCTCGGGATCCTCGCGGGGATTCGCCGGGGCAGCCTGGTCGATCGGGCGATCACGCTCGTTTGCGTGGTCACCACCTCGATCCCGCCGTTTGCCAGCACGGTGCTGCTCTCGACCGTGTTCGTCTTCTTCCTGCATTGGCTCCCCGGCACCAGCAGCATGATTGACGGCTT
>DATMMM010000196.1:0-7255 GCA_035569735.1 Allostellaceae bacterium
CTCGGACTGGCCGAAGGTGGCGCCGGTGCTGGGCGAGATGTTCGGCGACGTCCGGCCGGCCGCCACCGCACTCGTGTGCGAGCTCATCGATCCCCGGATGAAGATCGAGATCGAAGTCACCGCGAAACGGAGGAGCTGACCCATGCCCACCGCGCTGATCACGGGAGCCGGCCGCGGTCTCGGCCTGGAGTTCGCCCGCCAATACGCCACCGATGGGTGGCGCGTCATTGCGACGGTTCGCGACGTCAACAAGGCGAGCGAGCTCGGCGCGCTTGGCCCCAGGGTGGAGATCCATCCCCTCGACGTGACCGATCTCGACGCGGTTGCCGCCCTCGGCCGCGATCTTGCCAGCGACCGCATCGATGTCGCCATCGCCAATGCCGGCGTCTTCCTCGGGAGATCAATGACGCCGGGCCAGATCGATGAAGCCGCATGGATCGATACCCTCAAGGCGAATGCATTGGCGCCTCTAGCGCTCGCGGGCGCGGTGCTGGCTCCGGTGGAGCGCAGCGAGGGCAAGCGGCTCATCGCGATCAGCAGCCGCCTCGGCTCGATGGGCGAGAACAATGCGGGCGGTTCCTATGCCTATCGGGCCTCGAAAGCGGCGCTCAACGCAGGCTGGCGCTCGCTCGCGCTCGACCATCGCGGCGTGATCGCGGTGGTGCTGCATCCCGGCTGGGTCAAGACGGACATGGGCGGCGCCGGCGCGCCGGTCGAGCGCAAGGACAGCGTCGCGGGCATGCGGCGAGTGATCGCGAAGCTGACGCCAGCGGAGAGCGGCCGGTTCTTCGACTTCCAAGGCGCCGAGATCCCATGGTGACGCGATGATCCCGGGCGCCGAGCAAGCGCTCATCCGCGACACCGCGCGCAGCTTCGCCGCGGCGCGGCTCCGGCCCTTCGCGGCGGAGCGGGACCGCACGGGCAAGTTTCCGGCCGATGCAGTCGCGGAGATGGGGAAGCTGGGCTTCCTCGGCATGCTGGTGCCGGAGCGCTACGACGGCGCCGGTGCCGATCATGTCTCCTATGCCATGGCAATGGAGGAGGTCGCGGCCGGAGACGGCGCCTGCTCGACCATCATGGGGGTGCACAACTCGACCGGCTGCGTGCCGGTCCTCCGCTTCGGCACCGAGGAGCAGAAGCAGCGGTTCCTGAGACCGATGGCGCGCGGCGAGCAGCTCGCGGCCTTCTGCCTGACCGAGCCCGAAGCCGGCTCCGAGGCCTCGGCGATCCGCACGCGCGCGCAAAAGCGGGGCAACCGCTACGTGCTGAACGGCACCAAGCAGTTCATCACCGGCGGCGCCAATGCCGATCTGGCGCTCGTCTTTGCCGTCACCGATCCCGCCGCGGGCAAGAAGGGCATCAGCGCCTTCATCGTGCCGACTGACACCGCGGGCTACAAGGTAGCGAAGCTCGAGACCAAGTTGGGACAGCGCGCCTCCGATACGGCGCAGATCGTCTTCGAGGAGGTGGAGCTCACGCCCGATCTGATGCTAGGGGAGGAGGGGGCCGGCTACCGCATCGCGCTCGCCAATCTCGAGGGCGGCCGCATCGGCATCGCCGCGCAATCGATCGGCATGGCGCGCGCGGCTTACGAAGCGGCGCTCGCCTATGCCAAGGAGCGCACAGCCTTCGGCGCCGCCATCATCAACCACCAGGCGGTGGCGTTCCGCCTGGCGGACATGGCGACCCAGATCGAGGCCGCGCGGCAGATGACGCTGCACGCGGCAGCGCTCCGGGACGCTGGTCAGCCTTGCATCAAGGAGGCCTCGATGGCGAAGCTCTTCGCCTCGGAGATGGCGGAACGCGTCTGCTCCGGCGCGATCCAGACACTCGGCGGCTACGGCTATCTCACGGACTTCCCGGTCGAGCGCATCTATCGCGACGTGCGCGTGACCCAAATCTACGAAGGCACCAGCGACATTCAGCGCCTGGTGATATCCCGCGAGATCGCCAAAGAATGAACCGTGCCATCGACCATCTCGTGCTGGCGGTGAGCGACCTCGACGCCGCGCGCGAGGCCTATCGCCGGATGGGTTTCACCCTGACGCCGCGGGCGCAGCATCCCTGGGGCACCGCGAACAGCTTGGTGCAGCTCAAGGGCAATTTCCTGGAGCTGCTGGCCGTAGCGGAGCCTGAGAAAATCCCGCCGCCGGAGCCGGGCCGGTTCAGCTTCGGCGCTTTCAACCAGTCCTTCCTCAAGCGGCGCCAGGGCTTGTCGATGCTGGTCTACCAGAGCAGCGACGCCCGGCGCGACCAGGCGGAATTCGCGGCGCGCGGGCTCCAGACCTACGAGCCCTTCGACTTCGAGCGGCAAGCGAGGCTGCCCGATGGCAGCGACAAGACGGTGGCGTTCTCGCTGGCCTTCGTCACGGAGCCGCGCATGCCCGACGCGGCCTTTTTCACGTGCCAGCAGCATGCGCCGGAGTATTTCTGGAAGCCCGACTACCAGCGCCACGCCAACGGCGCGCAGGCCGTCATCGAGGTGGTGATGCTTGCCAACGATCCCGCCGGGCTCGCCGATTTCTTCGCGAGGCTCGTGGAGCCCGATGCGGTGAGCCGGTCGCAGGGCACACTCCGGGTCAAGCTCGGGGAGGGCACGCTCAGCGTGCTCGACGCCACGCGCCTCGCGCAACGCTTTCCCGGCGTCCGGCTCAGCGATGTGCTACGCAAGCCGCACTTCGCGGGCTATTCGATCGCGGTCGACGACCTCGATGTTGCCGAGGACGTGCTTGAGCGCAACGGCATCGCCGCCACGCGCACCGACGGCCGCCTCCAGATCGCGGCCGAGCACGCTTTCGGCACGGTGATCGAGCTGAGGCCGACTGCTTAGATTAGGGCTGCGTGCCGCGAGTAAGGTCTGCGACGTTTGACGAGCGACTTGTAGCGGAGACATGTGCCGATGCGCCTTGTCGCGTGGAACTGCAACATGGCGCTACACCGCAAGCTCGATGCGTTGCGCCGGCTGGCGCCGGACATCGCCGTTGTCTCGGAGTGTGCGTGTCCCGAGCGCTTGCGGGCGCTGGCTGCGCTCGATGACATCACAGGCGATCCCATCTGGATCGGCGACAATCCGAACAAGGGCTTGGCGGTTCTGGCCTTCAACGGCTATCGGCTGAGCCTCGCCCGGGAATTCCATCCGACCTTGCGCCACTTGGCGCCGGTGCACATCACCGGGCCGGCCGCGTGCAACCTGCTGGCGGTCTGGGCGCAGAACGTCAGCGGCGGCAATGTGCGGAAGCGACAGGCGGGACCGTTGCGGCGCGGGCTGAAAAAGTACAAGAGCTTTCTCTCCGACGGCCCCGCGATCGTCGCCGGCGATTTCAACAACAACGTCATCTGGCATAAGCCCGGTTACTGGATCAACCACGGGATCTCGGTCGCGATCCTCGAGAGCTACGGGCTCGTCAGCGCCTATCACGCCCGCACGGGCGAGCAGCAAGGCGAGGAGACGATGCCGACGCTCTATTGGCGCGACCGCCGGAAGGGCGGTCCCACCTATCACATCGATTACGTGTTCCTGCCGCGGGCGTGGCTTGATCGCATACGCGGCTTCGACGTGGGAAGCTTCGAGGAGTGGTGCGGCTCGGGCCTCAGCGACCACGTGCCCGTCGTGGCCGACGTGGATGTGGATGCGCGCCATCGCGCTCCCAGCGCCCTCATCCCGAGCGAAGTCGAGGAACGCGCTAGGTCTGGGAGGGTGAGGGTGCTCGAAGCCGCGAAAGAGACGCCCTAGCGACCCGGCGCAGCTTTGGGCGACGAAATTTTGTTCAGTGCGACTGAACGCTCGGGTGCTCTACTCCAGGCATGACGAGTTGGGCACGGATGCGGCAAAGGAGGTTGAGCAGCAGGTTGAGCCCGTCTGGGCCGGGACGGGTCCGCAACAAATCGCATATTGGGTTAGCAGAGCCAATTTCATGAATGAAATCAGTGGGGGCATGCGTCGACGAAGATCTGTTCAAGCTCCGACTCGCTTTGCGGCGGAGAGTCTGGCTGGGCGGTTACTGCTTGTTGTTGATGACCTTCCAGGGGTCTTTGACCATGGGGATGGTCTCGAGCTCGACATTGGCGAGATGGCCGTTCACCCGCTCGACCCGGCGCACGTATTCGTTCTGGACGATGTCGCGCGTGTCTGGATCGATCATGATCGGGCCGCGGGCGCTGTCGTACGTCCAGCCCTTGAGCAGGGCCATGGTCTTCTCGGGATCGATCTTGCCCTTCTGGGCGATGACGACGCTGAAGATGGCGGCCATCCCGTCATAACCGCCGACGACTTCGAAGGCCGGCACCTGGTCCTTGCCGAACTCCGCCTGATAGGCCGCCACGAAACCCGCATTGCGCGGGGCCTTTCCGACCGCGGAATAGTGCCCCATGGTGATGACGCCGAGGGCGGCGTCTCCCATCGCGTCCAGACCCTCGTCGGTGGTGATGTCGCCGGGACCGATCAGCTTGATCCCCGCCTGCTTCAGGCCGACGTCGCCGAACGCCTTCATGACGGCGATCGCTTGCGTGCCGGCCGGCACGAAGACGAACAGCGCCGCCGGCTTGGCGTCCTTGGCTTTCTGCAAATAGGGCGCGAAGTCCGGGTTCTGCAGCGGGATCCGGACGGAGCCGGCAATCTTCCCGCCGTTCTCGGTGAATCCCTTGGTGAAGGCCTGCTCCGCATCGATGCCGGGGGCGTAATCCGAGACCGCGGTGTAGGCGGTGGCGATATCGTGCTTCGCCGCCCATTGGCCCAGCGGATACGAGGAATGCCAGAGCGTGAACGACACGCGCGCGATATAGGGCGACATCGTCGTGATCGACGGCGTGGAGGCGTTCATGACGATCAGGGGAACCTTGGCCTCGGTGACCAAGGGAGCGACGGCGAGCGCGTTCGGCGTGTAGACGATGCCGGCCAGGATCTGCACCTGGTCGCGCGTGATCAGCTCCTGCGCCAGCCGCTTTGCCACGTCTGGCTGCGGGCCGGTATCGTCGCGCCGGATCAGCTCGATCTTGACCTCCGGCGGCAGGTCCTTCTCGTGCTCCTTCATGTAGAGCTTGATGCCGCGGTCGATGAGCTCGCCGGGCTCCGCGAACGGTCCGGAATAAGTATTGATGATCCCGATCTTGACCGTCTGGGCGATGGCGCCCGATGCGGAGAGGGCTGTGATGGCAATCGCCGTCGCGATGATTGTCCGCATAGTCACGATCGTCCTCCCATGTTCTCGAGCAACGGCGTTGCCCGTCGCGTTGCCCGGATTATGCCGCGAACCCGCGGGCACTCAAGGGCGCATCTATCGGAGCTCGCCAGCCTCCGAAAGGACACTCAGGTAGAGCTCGCGGTCGATGTTCCCCCCGGATTGGATGACCGCGACCCGGCGGCCGGCCATGCGGTCCTTCTCCTGCAGCAGGCCCGCGAGGGCGGCGGCACCCGCGCCTTCCGCGAGGTTGTGCGTGTCCGTGAAGAGATGGCGCATGGCGGCGCGGATCTCCGCCTCGCTTACGCTGACGATGCGCTCGGCTCCCTTGAGGATCAAGGCAAGGGCGTCGGGATCGGGCACCCGGCAGGCGACCCCATCGGCCATGGTGTCGGCGGAGTTGGTCGAGACCGGCTTCCCCGCGCCAAAGGAGAGCGCGTAGGCGGGCGCCTCGGCCGCGACCACGCCCACGACCTTGGTCTTGAGCCCCAGCGCGTCCCGTGCGGCCATGGTGCCGCAAATGCCCGAGCCGAGGCCGATGGGCACATAGACCGTGTCGAGGTCGGGCGCCGCGCGGAAGAGCTCGAGGGCGTAGCTCGCGACACCCGCGACGAGCCGGCGGTCGAAGGACGGCATCGGATGGAGTCCGCGTTCCCGCGCAAGGTCGCGGGCGTATTCGTAGGCGGCCTGGAAGTCGTGGCCGTGCTCGATGAGCTCGGCGCCCTGTGCGCGCATGGCGGCGTTCTTCTCGCGGCTGTTTCCGTTGGGCACCACGATCACGGCCTGAAAGCCGACGCGCCGACAGGCGAAGGCGACGCTCTGGCCGTGGTTGCCGCGGGTCGCCGCGATCACGCCCTTGAGCTTGGGCTCGCGCCGCTTGAGGTCGGTCATGTAGACGAGGCCGCCGCGGATCTTGAAGGCGCCGAGCGGCGTGTGGTTCTCGTGCTTGACCCAGACCTCGGCGGCGACGCGCTCGGAGAGCAAGGGCCAGCAATGTGCGGGGGTCGGAAGCATAACAGTATGGACGAGGTCCGCGGCGGCCTCGATCTCCGCAAGCGATAGCATCGGGAAAACTCCCTCGGGCGGGCGAGGCGGGCATTTCCCGGTTTTTCGCTTGCGGGGTCAAGGGCTCTTCAGCAAGGTGGCGCCGGGATGAGCGTCCTCAAGACATCCATCGATTCGCGCTCCGAGAGCTTCCGCGCCAGCCGCGAGGCGATGCAGGCACAGGTCGAGGACCTCGCACGCGTGGTGGCGGCGATCCGGGTTGGCGGCGGCGAGGCCGCGCGTCAGCGCCACTTGGCCCGCGGCAAGCTGCTGCCGCGCGACCGCGTGCGCACGCTACTG
This sequence comes from Allostellaceae bacterium, assembly GCA_035569735.1. Taxonomy (GTDB): domain Bacteria; phylum Pseudomonadota; class Alphaproteobacteria; order ATCC43930; family CGMCC-115725; genus DASZHJ01. The sequence continues at coordinate 6,522 of DATMMM010000196.1, forward strand.
GATCCCGGCGCGCCCTTCCTCGAGCTCTCGCAGCTCGCGGGCTACAAGATGTATCCGGAGGAGGTGCCGGCGGGCGGCATCATCACGGGGATCGGCACGGTGATGTCCAGGGAATGCGTGGTGATCGCCAACGACGCCACCGTGAAGGGCGGCACCTATTTTCCGATCACCGTGAAGAAGCACCTGCGCGCGCAGGAGATCGCGCGGCAGAACAACCTGCCCAGCATCTATCTGGTCGACAGCGGCGGTGCCAATCTGCCGAACCAGGACGACGTGTTTCCCGACCGCGAGCACTTCGGCCGTATCTTTTATAATCAAGCGACCATGTCCGCGGCGGGCATTCCGCAGATCGCGGTGGTGATGGGCTCGTGCACGGCGGGCGGCGCCTATGTGCCGGCGATGTCGGACGAGAGCATCATCGTCAAGAACCAGGGCACGATTTTCCTGGGCGGCCCGCCGCTGGTCAAAGCCGCGATCGGCGAGATCGTGACCGCCGAGGAGCTGGGCGGCGCCGACGTACACAGCCGCGTCTCCGGCGTTACCGATCATTTGGCACTCGACGACCATCACGCGCTGGGCATCGCCCGGCGTATCGTCGGCAACCTCAACCGCGGCAAGAGCATTGCGGTGGAGGTCGCGCCGCCGCGCGAGCCGCTCTACCCGGCCGAGGAGATCTACGGGATCATCCCGTCCGACACGCGTCGGCCGTACGAGGTGCGCGAGGTCATTGCCCG
>DATMMM010000197.1:0-4118 GCA_035569735.1 Allostellaceae bacterium
GCGCGCAGCTCGGCGGAACCGCCGGATCGGCGGGCGTAGCGGTAGTCGAGTATGTCGCTGATGATCTCGGTCGCGTGGACGTCGCGGTCGACGACGTGGACCCGCACGTCGATGCCGGGAACGAGCGCCTGAAACTGGACCGGGCACCAGCGGATGAGATCGAGGCGCGCGAGGTCGTCGGGCCCGAGCGCGTGCACGATCGAGCGCACCCCGCTCATCGACTTGTAGATCAAGGTCCCATGCTCGCGCTGGAACCCCAGCACGGCATCCGGATCGTTGGTGATCAGCGTTTCCGGAACGCGCAGGCCGTAGTGCTGGATGAGCTGCGCCTGGTAGGGCTTGGAGCCGTTGGAGCCTTGCGGCTCGGCGCGGTTGACGATGCGTCCGGGCGCGACCTCGAGCCAGCGCAACAGCGCGTCGTGAAAGCCGCGGGCGTGTCGGCGGGCGGGCGACCCTTCGGGCTCGCCTTCGAGCTCGGGCAGGATGCGGTCGTCCATCAGGCGGAAATAGACGGCGCCGATGTCGGTGAGCCGCAGCGTCTCGTCCTCCAGGCGCAGCGTTCCGGCGATGCCGGCGCCATCGATCTGCCAGGCGATGTCCAGGTCCGCGACCTTGCGCTGGTTGAGCATGCGGTAGTCGGCGCCGAGCGCGTCGAGCGCCCGGGCCACCATGGCGAGCGGACTTTCGCTCGGGATGCCGCAGAGCAGGATCATGCGCGGAACTCCTGCGCCAGTGCGTCCACCACCGCTTCGCCGCCGCGCATGAGATCGGGCATCACGGAGGCGCCGGTGCAGCGCCATTGCCCATCGGTGGCGGGCGCGAAATCGATGCCGAGGAGGTTGACGCCGGCCGCGCGCGCGAGCCTGCGGCAAGCCTCGTCCAAACCACGCGGCACGGCCGGATGCGGCACGACGCGCTCGCCCACGACAAACACGGTGGCCGGGGCGGGGGCCGCGAGACCCTGCCAGAGCGGCGTCGGATCGTCCCGGCTCGACTGCCGATAGGGCGCGGCTGGCAGGCCGGCCGCGACCGCAAGCGCGATCCAGGACGACGGATGGCGCCAGTTGCCGCACAGGCCCTGCGGGGCCGGCGGATTGAGCAGCGGGCCCGGCAACGCATTGAGCCAGCTCAGGTACAGCGCATAGATTTCCTGGATCGCGTAGTCGCGATCGGGACCGCCGATCCGGCGCAAGCTGGCAGCCGGGATGAAGCTCAGGCGGTTGAGCAGGCCCTTCACGCTGGCGCCGCTCAGGCGGCGGCCGCCCGCGAGCGCGAGCTCAAAGGTGGTACCGGAGCGGCCGACCCTGTGCGCCAGCCGTCCCGCGACCGCGAGGTCCGCTCCAGTGACCACGTCGGTGGCGAGGCCGCGCTGGCGCAGGCGGCCCGCCGCCCACGCCGCCGCCATGTCGGTCTCCTCGCACAGAATGAGAACCAAGGGGGTTGCTCGACTGCGCGTTCAGGAGGTCTTGCCCTTCGGGGCGGCTCCGCCGCCTGCGGCTACTCCGCCGCCTGCGGGTGCCGCGGCGCCGCCGGGCTCGCCGGTGAGCGCGCCACGGCTCAAGTCCGGGCGCTGGCTGGTGGAGATGAAGTGCTGCAAGCCGGACACGTTCTGCTCGAGCGCGGTCAGCCGCTGCTCGACCGGGTCCGGGCCGTTGCCGGTCTCGGCGATTTCCTTGCCGTCCTTTTCCTTCGCGATCGGCTTTTCAAGGTTCTCGACCTTGAACTCCTTCTGCTCGATCTTGGCGCCTTCCTTGTGCTCCTTGATCTCGTTCTTCTCGAGCTTCTCGTTCTTGGCGTCCTTGTGCTCCTTGAACTCGTTCTTCTCGATCTTCTCGTTCTTGGCGTCCTTGTGCTCCTTGTTCTCGTTCTTTTCGAGCTTCTCGACCTTAGCGTCCTTGTGCTCCTTGATCTCGATCTTCTCGAACTTGACCTCCTTGGTGTCCTTGATCTCGGCCTTGGCGTTCTCCTTCGGCAGCTTCTCGATCTCCTTGGTGTCCTTGAACTCGGTCTTGGCCTGCTTCTCGATTTCCTTGAAATCCTTGAGCTCGGCTTTCTTTTGCGGCTCGTTGCCGGCGGGCGTGTTGGGGGTGTCGGCCATTGTCGTCTCTCCTCTGCGATGAATGCGGCGGTCGAGCGCAATTTGCGTTCGCGGCGCCGGGGGGATTGAGCGAGGGCTAAGAAACAATCAGCGACATGGAGGTTAGCAGCAGAGAATGTTCTATGCAACCTTAGATTTCAAAAAATAATGATGTTGTTGTAAAGTAGTAGTGAGAGATTTGCGCTTTCGCGCCCAAGACTGCGTGCTGCAGCCCAGCATCGGCGGCTCATGGCGACACACAAAGGTAACCCGGATGCGCCACACTTTGGTCCGCCGAGAGCCTCACTCTCAGGGCGCGATCGCAGCTTCCGGAACAAGCGCGTTCCGCCGCCGCACAAGAAGGAAAATCCGGGAGATGATCATGCGCAGATTTGCCCTTGCCGTCGTTTCCGCAGCCGCTCTCATTGCCGCATCATCGTTGGGGGCCGGCAGCGTCGCCGCCGGCCCGGCCCTGGCGGGCGACGCGTTCGGCGCCGCGGCCGACAGCTTCGATGCCGTCGTGAGCGGGTCGTACGTTTGGCGCGGCCGCCGCTATTGCTGGTACGACCATGGTTGGAAGGGCGCGGGCTGGTACTGGTGCGGCTACGCGCAGCGACCCGGCCACGGTTGGGGTGGTGGGGCCGGCTGGCATAGCTGGCGGCCCCCGCACAAACCTCGGCCGCCGATCCACAAGCCGCCCCACTACCGGCCTCCGCACCACAAGCCGCCGCAGCACAAACCGCCCGGGCACAGGCCACCGTTCGGCGGCAAGCCTCCCCATGCCGGAAAACCGCCGGGCACCACCAAGCCGGCACCCTGACGACAATCATTGAGCTACGGCGTTGCGCCGAGCGAGCGCAGGAGCCCGGCCATCTGGTCTCGCGCATTGCCGCCGTGCACGGCCCATCCGAGCGGTGTGCCGTGCCAGATCGTGTCGCGGATATCGAGCCGGGCGCCACGCTCGACCAGGAGCCGCACCACGGCCTCGTGGCCGCCGAGCACGGCTTGGTGCAGCGGCGTCGTGTGCGGATGATTGCTCTCAGGGTTATAGCGGTTGGGATCTTCGCCGGCGTCGAGCAGCAGGCGAATGATCTGCGCATGTCCCTGCTGGGCGGCGAGCGAGAGCGCGCGGTGGCGCGCGAGCGCATCCGCGGACGGGAGGAGACGTGCCGCATCCTCCACGCGGCCCAGTCCAGCGGCGGCGGGCAGATCGATGCGCGCGCCGTGCCTGGCCAAGACCTCGGCGGCATCGGCCATCCCGAAGGTGAGGGCCGTGACGAGCGGGCCGTCGCCCCATTTCCGCGTGCCGTGTCCTTCGATGGCGGCGCCGAACTCCAGCAGCAATTCCACCAGCGGCGCCTGGAGCCCCGCCTCCGCCGGGTGGCTGCTCGACACCAGCATGCTTATGGTGGTGCAGGGGGCGCCGTACATGTCGGCAAGGGCGTCGGGCTCGGCGCCGCCCGCGAGCAACGTGCGGGCGACGGCGACCGCGTTCGCTGGTGTCTTCTGGCGGTAGGCTTCGACGCCGTTGGCGGCCACATAGTGGAGCAGCGTGGCGCGATGCACCGGAGGATCGAAACAACAGATGCGGTCGGAACGAGCGCGCAGGAGAGCGGGATTACGTCGCAGCGCGTCCGTAAGCGCGGCGAGGTTGCCATGGACCACCGCCTCGACCGCGGATTCGAACTCGAGGACGGGGCCTTCCCGCAAGACGGCCTCGACCCAGGCGGCGAGCGAAGGCCAGTCGAGGAAATCGTAGAAGCGCGCGATGGCGAGGCGCGCATCGTCGAGCGCAAGGACGGCGTCGCGGATTTCGGAATCGGGGATGAACTTCGGGCGCCACTTGATGGTCTCGTCGAGGAAGCGGGGATGCTTGTTGTGGAAAAGCGCGATGGCCGCGGGATCGGCGGCGCGGTGCCCGGCAAGCAGGCTCTCGGCCTGTTGCTCGTAAGCGGAAAGGGGCGACCGGAAGGGGACGGGCTTCAAGTCCATGCCGGGAGGTTATCACCGTCGGTCGAGGGAGGGAGCAGGCGGAGATGCA
>DATMMM010000198.1:0-5196 GCA_035569735.1 Allostellaceae bacterium
ATGGCCGAGGTGGACCAAGTGCTCGGCAATATCGAAAAGCTCCGCGCCGAGAGCTATCGCGTGGCCGGACCGCGCATCGCCGTCAACGACATCATGGTCGTGCGCGAGACCGCCGCGCATCTCGTCGACGGGTTCGAGGGCCGTGCGCGCGCCTTCGTGCAGGTGCAAAACGGCTGCGACCATCGCTGCACCTTCTGCATCATCCCGTTCGGGCGCGGCAACAACCGGTCGGTGCCGGCGGGCGAGGTGGTGGCGCAAGTGCGCGCGCTGGTGGAGCGCGGGCTCTCGGAGATCGTGCTGACCGGCGTCGACATCACCGGTTATGGCGGGGACCTGCCGGGCCGGCCGAGCCTCGGGCAACTGGTCCGGCGCGTGCTGAAGCTGGTGCCGGAGCTCAGGCGACTGCGGCTCTCCTCGCTCGATCCCGCGGAGATCGACGAGGCGCTCTGGCGCGCGATCGCGGAAGAGCCGCGGCTGATGCCGCATCTGCATCTCTCCATCCAATGCGGCGACGATCTGATCCTGAAGCGCATGAAGCGGCGGCACAGCCGGGCGCAGGCTCTCGATGTGGCGCGCCGGGCGCGCATGCTCCGGCCGGAGATCGTGCTGGGCGCCGATGTGATCGCGGGCTTTCCAACCGAGGACGACGCGATGGCGGAGCGCACGCTCGCCTTCGTCGGGGAAGCCGGTCTCGACCTCCTGCACGTGTTTCCGTTCAGCCCGCGGCCGGGCACGCCAGCGGCGCGGATGCCGCAGGTCCCGAAGCCAGTGGTCCGCGAGCGCGCGGCGCGGCTGCGCGCGGCGGGCGACGTTGCACGCCGGCGCGCCTTCGAGCGCGTCGTCGGCCGGACTGTCTCGGCGCTGGTGGAGCAACCCGGCATCGGCCGCAGCGAGCATTATCTGCCGGTGCGACTCCCGCCGGGCCCGGCGGAGGGCGAGGTGCGGAAGGTTCGGATCGTCTCGGCGACCGATCGGGCGCTGGTGGCGGAGGGCGCGTCGTGAGCGAGGCAAAGACCGGCTGGTTCTCGCGCCTGAAGCACGGGCTCGCGCGCTCTTCGGCGAAGCTCACCGACGGCATCACCGGCATTTTCACCAAACGACGGCTCGACGACGAGAGTTTGACGGAGCTCGAGGAGCTGCTGATCGGTGCCGATCTCGGCGTGGGTCTCGCCGCCGAGGCGACGGAGACGCTGCGGCGCACGCGCTTCAACCAGGAGGTGACGCCCGAGGAGGTCCGCACGAGCCTCGCCGAGGACATCGCACGGCGGCTCGAGCCCGCGGCGAAGCCGCTTGCCATCGACCACACGGCGCTCCCCTTCGTGATGCTGGTGGTGGGCGTCAACGGCAGCGGCAAGACCACCACCATCGGCAAACTTGCCAAGCAGCTCCGCGCCAACGGCTGGTCCGTGCTGATCGCCGCGGGCGACACCTTCCGCGCGGCGGCGGTGGAGCAGCTCAAGATCTGGGGCGAGCGCGCGGGTGTGCCGGTGGTGGCGAAGGAGACCGGCGCCGACGCCGCGGGTCTCGCCTTCGAGGCGGTGGAGCGTGCGCGGCGCGAGGCCATCGACGTGCTGCTGATCGACACCGCCGGCCGGCTCCACAACAAGTCCGACCTGATGGCCCAGCTCCAGAAGGTGGTGCGCGCGATCAAGAAGGCGGATCCCTCAGCGCCGCAATCGGTGCTGCTGGTGCTGGACGCCACGGTCGGGCAGAACGCGCATCAGCAGGTCGACACCTTCCGCAGCATGGTCGGCGTCACCGGCCTTGCCATGACCAAGCTCGACGGCACCGCGCGCGGCGGCGTGCTGGTGGCGATCGCGGAGAGGTTCGGGCTCCCCATCCATTTCATCGGCGTGGGCGAAGGCGCCGATGATTTGCGCCCCTTCGACGCCCACGCCTTCGCCCGCGGTCTCGTCGGCCTGGAGGCGTGAGCCGGACCCGGTGCCAATCGGCTTTCGAAACTGCCAATCGGCTTTCAAATCGGCTTTCCGCAAAAGTCGGCCCATTGATTCCCTTGCATAAATCGGCTCTGCTTACCCAATTCTCGTTTTATGCGCCGCGCATTCCCCGCCTTGTCGCGAACCGGGTTCTTGCGCCCGATCCCAGTAGAGCCGCTTATCGTTCAGATTCGCTCAACAAAACCAGATGAGGCCCTCATGACCGAGCCGCGCTTCAAGACGCTGACGCCCGAGACCATGACGCCGGAGCAGCGGCGCGTTGCCGAGGCAATCGTCAAGGGGCCGCGCGGCGGCATGCGCGGTCCCTTCAACGCGCTGCTCCGCAGTCCCGGCCTTGCGGATTCCGCGCAGAAACTGGGCGAGCACGTGCGCTTCAAGATGTCGCTGCCGGCGCCGCTCCGGGAGCTCGCGATCCTGCTCACCGCCCGGCATTGGACCGCGCAATTCGAGTGGTACGCGCACGACCGGATCGCGCGCGAGGCCGGCCTCGCGCCCGCGATCTGCGAGGCCATCGCCGAGGGGAAGAAGCCCGCGGCAATGTCGGCCGACGAGGCGATCGTCTACGAGTTCTGCTCGGAGCTCTTGGGCACCACGCAAATGAGCGACGCCACCTTCGCCAAGACCCGCGAGCGCTTCGGCGAGACGGGCGTGATGGAACTCACCGGCATCTGCGGCTACTACTCGCTGGTGGCGATGGTCCTCAACGTCGACCGCCAGCCGATCCCCGACGGCGCGGCGCCGCTGAAGGCGCTGAGGTAGAGCGCGCACCGGCTGATGGAAGCACTGCGTCCTTCGACAAGCTCAGGACGGCGCCCTCATCCTGAGCCACGCGCGTAGCGCGCGAGTCGAAGGACGCACGACAAAAGCCAATGGCCAACCAATATTGCGCGCCCCTCCGATCGCTGCGCGATGAACCCCTTCCTTGCCGCCTCGTGCGCGATCGGCCAGCAAGCGGCGACGCAATCTAAGGACAGCCATCTCGCCATCCCCGACCGCCCGGGCTTCGGAGTCCAGCTCGAAGTCGAGATCAATGCTGCGGCGCTTAAAGACGGCTACCCCCGCCACAATCATTGCGGGTGTAATCCGCACAGACTCAGAGCGCATGGTCAGAGCCATAAATCATATTCGGATTTAGGCCGCTGATTTGTCTAGTGGTTTTTGACGAAACATCGAGCTTCGGTGTGCGGGTCTGTCAATTAGCAACCGCTTAGCGACATGTTCCCGGCGACGCATGGCGTCGATCGATCGCTCCGTCCACCAAGTGATCACGCCGAGCGCAACCACGCAGATGCCAATTAGAATGATCTGCACCATAGATCATCTCCTAGCCGGGCCGGTTTCCACTAAACTGGCCTTACCCCCGTGACTACAAAATCTAGGCTCCCACGATCCGTACGCGCTGGTACATAATTGGGGCAGGAGAGCGGCAGGCTGAGATTAACCACTTTCCAGTTAATGTTTGGTGAAAGGGATAACTCCCTCAATAGAGCCAATTTAGTGAATGGAATCAGGGATGGGAATCGACGAAAAATTGGGTTCAAAGAACCGCCGGGCCGGTTTTACGCGGCGGCCACCCTCCGTCGGCGCGACGGGCCCCTTTCTGAGGGTTGCCGGGAGCGGCTCCTTGGAATCGGCCTCATCTGTTGACGCCGGTCTATGAATGGTTCACCGAAGGCCTCGGCACGCGTGACCTGAAAGAGGCGGCGGAGCTGCTGGCCGGCTAGGGAGCTCAGGCTGCGGCGATGCGGTCGAGGGCTCGGCGGAAGTTGGCGGCGATGCGGTGCTCGGCAGCGTGTCGGCGCTCGCGCACGACCCAGCGGCCGCCCACCATGACGTCGCGCACCGCAGTGGTCTCGCTCGCGAAGACGAATGAGTCGATGAGCGCATCGCGCTCGCGGCGGTAGAGCGAGGCTGCGTTGGGATCGAGCACAAGCAAATCCGCGCGATGACGGGGTGCGAGGGCGCCGGTGCGGCGGCCGAGCGCCTGGGCGCCGCCGGCGACCGCGGCTTGCCAGAGCGCGAGGCCTGTCGATTCGGATCTGCCAGCGGTTGCGAGGGCGCGGCGGCGCTCGCGCAGGCGCTGGCCATATTCGAGCCAGCGCAGCTCCTCGATCGGGCTCAGGGAGACGTGGCTGTCGGAGCCGATGCCCCAGCGGCCCCCGGCTTCGAGATAGGGCAGCAGCGGGAAGAACCCGTCGCCGAGATTGCCCTCGGTGCCGGGGCAGAGACCCACCACCGCGCCGGTGGCGGCGAGACGCCGGGTCTCGGCGGCCTCCATGTGTGTCGCATGCACCAGGCACCAGGTGGGGTCCACCGGCGCGTGGTCGAGGAGCCACGCCACGGGACGAGCGCCCGACCAGGCAAGGCATTGCTCGACCTCGCGGACCTGCTCGGCCACATGGATGTGGATGGGTGCCGCGGGGTCGAGCGCGCGGAGCGCCGCGGTCGCGGCGGCGAGTGCGTCGGGCGGCACCGCGCGAAGCGAATGATGCGCGAGCCCGACGCGGACTTCGGGTTTGCCGGCGTGGCGGCGCCTTGCCTGCGCGATGAGCGCCATCAGGCCCTCGACCGTGTTGACGAAGCGGCGCTGGCCCTCCGTCGGCGCGGCGCCGCCGAAGCCGCTCGACTGGAACAAGGCCGGCAGCAGCGTGATGGCGATGCCCACCTCCTCCGCGGCGGAGATCACGGCCTCGCTCATGGCGGCGGGGTCGGCGTAGGGTCGGCCGTCGCGGCCGTGATGGAGATAGTGGAACTCCGCCACGCCCGTGTAGCCGGACTTCAGCATGTCGAGGTAGAGCTGCGCCGCGATGGCCTGCACGTCCGCAGGCTCGAGCACGGCGAGGAAGCGGTACATGGCCTCGCGCCAGCTCCAGAAATCGTCGCCGGTCGGGCTCGCGCGCTCGGTCAATCCCGCCATCGCGCGCTGGAAGGCGTGCGAATGCAGATTGGGCATGCCGGGCAGAACCGGGCCGGCGAGCCGCTCGGCACCATCGGGCGCACCCCCGGGCTCGACCGCCGCGAGCTCGCCGCCGGCGTCGACGGTGAGGCGCACATTCTCGGCCCAGCCTGTGGGCAGCAGCGCGCTCGCCGCGAACAGCAGGGTCATGGCGCCGCTCCTGCGGCAGGCGCGGCGGGGAAGAGATGACAGGCGACGCCGCGGTCTTCGCTCAGCTGCACCCAGGCAGGATAGACCCGCTTGCACACCTCCATCGCGTGCGGGCAGCGCGGATGGAAGTGG
>DATMMM010000199.1:0-2233 GCA_035569735.1 Allostellaceae bacterium
ATGCTTCGCTGAGCGCAACCCCTTTGCCATGTATGCCGCTGGCGCCGAGGGCGACGATGGAGATCGGTTCCGTCGCAGCGGCGCGATCGAACGTCGCGAGGCCCAGAAGAACTGCGGCCACTTTGGTTGACGACCTCACCGGCATGACGACCTCCATCTATGGGATCTGATCCACCCATCAGACGGTCAGAGTGACGTCGGCTATCTCTGCTCGCCGGGCTACCGCTGCTCCGCCAGTTCTAGAGCTTTCATGACCTCGGCCATTGGCAACCGAACCGACCAGACCCACCGGTGCGGCGAGCCTACCAGAGCGCGGATCGCTGGGTAAATCTTGGATGCGCCTCGTACAATCCGTTGGGCATTGAACGATAGCGGCGGCGTCAACATTGCGGCGCCGCTGGTCGGCCTCGCTAACGAGATTTCACCTAAACGGAGATCTTCAGGTCGCCTTGCCGCGAGCGCAGAAACAGGATACTGCCACAGGCAGATCGGCGCGTGCGGCGGCGAAGTCCGCACGCTGGCGGATTAGCGCTGCCTCCGCAGTCTCGCCGCGCCGCTGGCGGCACTCCAGCAGCCCGCGCAGGGCCCACAAATTGTCCGGGTGGATCTGCGCGCGGGGCAGTGCGCCGCCGAGGCCGAGATCCTCGCGATAGACCGCCTCGGCTTCGGCCGTTCGGTCCTGCTCCGATAGCAGCGCGCCAAGCGCGTGGCGGACCGGCTGCATCCACCCCCAAGGCTCGTCGTACGGCAGGTCGTCCTCCAGCGCGATGGCGGCGCGGAGACGCGCGAAGGCCGCGTCGTGATCGCCGCGGCGGTAGGCGATCTCACCCTCCAGCATCTCCTCGGCCACCGCCAGCAGCTGCAGGCAGGGCACGTTGTGGAGGTATCGGGACTTAGGCACCCGTTTCACGGCCTTACGGAACAGCGCCTGTTCGGCCGCCGCCGCCGGTACGTCGCCCAGTGCGGCATGGGCGACGCCCTTGGCGTAGTGCATCATCGCCACGGTGTTGCAGTAGAGGTCGCGGTCGGCTGGCAAATCCTGCGCGATGATCTCGCGCCATTTACCAAAGCGGACGAGGACGTGCTGCCTAATGGAAACGTAGCTCTCGAAGAAATCGGCCATGGGCGGCGAGGGTATGCGCAGCGCTTCCTCGGGCATCGTCTCAATCAGCTCGTCAGCAGCGGCGATGGCAGGCGCGTACTGGCCGAGGAACATGGCGCCGTAGGCGGCGAAGTGGTAATTGTGTACCCGGTAGCCCGAATAGAAGTTCATCGGCCCGGCGCGGTCGTAGAACTTACGGTCTGCGATGATCGCCTTCTGATTCCAGTGCATCGCGTCCCGGTAGTGGCCGCATTGCACGTCTATGTGGGTGGGCATGTGCACCAGGTGGCCCATATCGGGGATCAGCTCGCGCAGACGGTCGCCGGTTACCAGCGCCGCTTCCGGATGCGGCGACATTTCCATCAAGTGAACGTGGAGGTGCAAAAGACCGGGATGGTTCATTGCTTCGGGTAGATCGCGGAAAGCGGATTCGAGTACGTCGCGTGCCTCCAGCGTGCCGGCGCCGGCCGCCGGCTCACCGGTCCGCAGGTCCCACATACGCCAGGGCGTACGGTTGAGGATCGCTTCTGCGAAGCTAAAGCGCAGATCAAGGTCGTCGGGATGCGCCTTGTGGGCGAGCCGCATCGCGTCGGCAAAGGCGTCGTTCCAGGGGCGCTGGTCGTCGATCGGATCGCGCCGTGGATAGCGAGCCGGCAGCGCCTCGATCAGGGCGCATTCCGGCGCGCTGACCCGGGCGACCAGCGCGAGGGCGGCGCGGGTCGAATCATAGGCGCGAGCGAGCGCTGCGGCCTTGCCAGCCGGGTCCTGCAGTTCCCAAGGGAAATTGTAGTTCGGCCCGGCCGCGTAGGCGACCCCCCAATGAGCCATCGCACAGTTCGGGTCCGTCTCCAGCGCCTTCGCGAAGCAGGCGATCGCCTCCTCATGATGGTAGCCAAAGCACCAGTTGAGGCCACGATCGAACCAACACTGGGCATCCGCCGAGCCGGTCGTCACCTTCCGGGTGTACGACCCGAGATTATAGGGGTAGTCCATGTCGCCTCCCTGTCCATCTCCCGCTAAGTCGGCCGCGCCTAACGTCCTCGGTTCCGTCGAGAGCAGGTGCGGGTTGCAGGATACGCTGCGCCGGATGGCGGCCCTCTTTACGTGCCGCGCGGTGACTCAGCGCTCACC
>DATMMM010000200.1:0-3768 GCA_035569735.1 Allostellaceae bacterium
ACATCGTGCCGATTCAGCCGAGCGCCGAGGCGGTACCGCTCCCAGAGGCCATGCTCGACCCGGGTGCGGCCCGGCACCTCGATCCGGTCGACCGCCCGCTCGCCGAGGTCGAGCGCGTCGACCGCCGCGACGCTGTCACGAGGAACGACGGGTATGAGCTCGACGTCAGGGCGGCGGGCCAAGCCGCGTAGAACTTCCCGCGCGTAGCGGCCCATGCCGGCGTGGCCGACGACCGTGTCGGCCAGCACCGCGACACGCAATCGCGACGGCGGCGTCATCGCCGCTCCGCCGCGGCCCCGGGCGGGAGGGATCGATCAGGGGCTCGAAGTGGATGTCATAGCGCCGGCCACCCCGGTAGACGCCGAACATCAGCACGACCGGCCGCTTCAAGAGGGCCGCCATCCGGAATGGGGCGTGCGGAAACGCGGCCGGCGCGCCGAGGAAGGAATAGCGGACCTGCCTCTCGCCGGCGATGCTGCGATCGGGGAGGATGCCCACGACATCGCCCCGCTCAAGGCGCTCCACCACCGCGATCATGGCGTCCGGCTTGCCCAATCCGATCACATCCATCACGAGCTTGGGATTGATCGCGTTCAGCACTGACTGCACCTTACGCGCGTTCTCCTCGTACATCACCAAGCTGACCCTGAGATCGCCGTGTCGGCGCCCCAGCGCCCGCGTCGCCTCGAAGCTGCCGAGATGGGCGCCCAGCAAAATGCAGCCGCCGCCGCGCCGCCAGGCATCCAGAACGATCTCCTCGCCGTGAACACCCAGATCGAACATTTGGAGCTGGTCGTTCAAGAAAAACACCCGGTCGAGCGCGCAGGTCGCGAAGGCGAAATAATGCCGGTAGACGTCGGCAAGCCTCGGCTTGTGCGCGAGGACTCTGGCAAGGTAGTCCCGTGACGCCCGCCGCGAGGCGTTGGAAAAGATCAGGAAATAGAGGCAGATCGGATAGAGGATGAGCCGGGCTGCCGGTCGTCCGAGGCGGAGCGCCACCCAGACGATGGACTTGATCAGCGGCACGGCGCCGCGCTCGGACCGACGGGTCCATTCCTGCTGCGCGCCGCCTGATGTCACCGTGCGGTCGCTTCCAGCTGCACCGTTCCCGTGAGCGCCAGGCGTTCCGGATCGAGCAGGCGGCACTCGAATCTGGCTCGACCCTCGGGGTCGGGCTCCCACCGGATCATGATGGCCTCGCCGGGGCGCACCGGCTGGAGGAACTTCGCCGATCGTATGATCCACCGCTCGACGTCGCCGGTGCCCGCCACGGCCTGCAGCACCTCGTCGAGAAGTACGGCGCCGGGGATGATCGGATTGCCGGGGAAATGGCCCGCGGCGGTCAGGTGATCGACGGCGAAACGGACCTCCAGCGAATGCCACATGCCGCTATTCCGAGCCGTGCGCGGAAATCAGCCGAAGCAGCGCGTCGCGCGGCACCTTTCCCAATGCGTTGCGCGGCAATGACGACACGAAGAGGAGCGGGCGCGGCAGGAAGGCGGCGTCGATGCGCCGACGCAGCGCGCCCAGGATCGTCTCGGGAGCGACCTCAGGCGCGACCACGAAGGCGACGAGCCGGCTGACGCGCTCACCGTCCTCCTCCGGCATGAGGAAGACGGCGTCCCGCACGCCCTCGATCGAATTGAGCTGGTGATTGAGATAGGCGAGCGAGGTGCGTTTGCCCGCTATATTGACGAGATCCGCCATCCGGCCATGCAGCAGGAACCGGTCCGGCCCGGAAAGCTCGATGAAATCTTGTAGCAGCGTCGCGGTCTCGACCGGCTCGCCGCTGGCCCAGGTGCCGTGCTCGTCTTGGCGAAGTGTCACCCCGTCGAGGCAGCTCCATTCCACGCTCTGCGCCGTGCGGCGCACAGCGAGTTGGCCCGCCTCCGAGCAGCCGTAGATCTCAAGGAGCGGCGCGCGAAAGCGCGCCTCCGCCTCGAGCGCGAGCTCTCGGGCCAATGGCGCGGTAGCGGAGATCAGGAGATCCGCCGCCGGCAGCTCATCGGCCTCGGCGAGGAGTGCCCGAATATGGATGGGCGTCGTCACGAGAATCCGCGGCCGCGGCACCGCATCAAGGCACGCGCGGACATCGGCTGGATAGAACGGGCGTTCCGCCTGCATGGCCAGGCCATGCTGGAGTGGCAGCAGGACGGTCGATTCGAGGCCGTAGCTGTGCTGGTGCGGCACCGTGCCGATGACTGTCGCATTCGCGAGCGAGCGCACGCCGAGCCGGCTGCCTGCGGCACGGGCGCTGTGAAGGAGCGCACCCCAGGACTTGATGGAGGGTTTCGGCCGGCCGGTGGAGCCGGAGGTGAACAGCAGCAGCGCGCGCTGGGTGGCCGGAAAGGCGGGGGGCGCGGACTCGGTCCGGCGTTCATCGAGATCGTCCGGATAGGTCATGGAAGGTATCGACGCTATCGGCGCGGTAACGTCAGTGAGGCAGTAGAGATCCGGATAATCGGTGGCGATCTCGCTGAGCAGGCCGGGCGTGTCGTTGGGCGGCAATAAGCTGATCTGCTCGCGGCAGAGTGCCGCGGCGAGGCCGACCGTGAAGCGATACCGATCGGCGCAAAGATTGAGGACATTGCGGCGCGCCGGCAACAAAGCTGCCAGCGCCGCTGTATCGTGCAGAAAGCGCGCGGCAGTTACGGGCTGCCCTTTGCGAATGGCAACGATAGCGTCGAGCCGGTCATGCCGAATGAGCGGGTAAGCCGGGTTCATGATCGAGGGCGATGCGCTCCGATCGCGAGATGTCTCGGGCTGGTCGCCAGACATCAGTCGGAACTCGCCTGCTTGAGAACCATGTTCTTGATGTGGCCCATCATGCGTCTCGCGTCGGACATCGTATACCGCGGCGGGTTGCGCAGATGGACCATGCGGTAGGCATGCTCCGCCATGAACATGAGCACGATCAGCGGCAGATCGAGAACGTTCACGAACAGCGACCATGCCGCGATCGGCGCCCACAGGAAAAGCGCCAGGGAGGTGGCGAGCTGCGCCCCGAAGAAGCCGCACCAGGTCCAGGTGACGCCGCGGGTATAGGCGGCCATGTCGTCGGGGATCGCGCCGTGCATCCTGCGGGCAAGCACTGTGACGAGCGCGACACGTCCCGGCCTGAGGGACAGACCGAAGGTCGCCAACAATGCTGTGTAGACGACCGTGTGGAGCGTCGCGGGCACAGCCACCAGACCGATGTCGACGACTCGCGCGGTGCCGGAGGCTGGCGCTATCCCGGCCCAGCCGTCGGCCGACAGCGCCACGTGGATCAAGAGAGGACAAAAGGCCAGCGCAATGAGAGCCCCTCCTCTCGCCAATGGGCCCACGACAGCGCGCATTCAGCCGGCCCGGTGTAACTGAATGTAACCGTTCAAGTTGCGCAGCGAGCTGAAGATCTGCCTGTTGTTCTTGTCGTCGGCACGGAGCTTGACGCCGAATTCCTTCGACACCGCCAGTGCGATTTCGAGGATGTCGATGGAGTCCAGCCCCAACCCCTCGCTATAGAGCGGTGCCTCGGGGTCGATTTCCGAGGGCTGAACCTCGAGATTCAAAGTTTTGACGATCAAGCGAGCCAAATCGCCTTCTTGAGCAGTCTGCTTATTTCGGTCGGTCATGCGGTTATATCTTTCGTCAGACTTGAGGGCGCGCGGTGACGCTCGTCGCCCTCACAAGATTGGGCTCGCAGCAGCTTGTTCTGCGCTCCTCCTCTCCCAACGGAATGTTACAGATTTGAGGGGGAATTTCCACTGATGGGAAGGTCTGCGAGCC
>DATMMM010000201.1:0-3523 GCA_035569735.1 Allostellaceae bacterium
CGAGCCGCGCTGAAAATCAGGTTCACCACAGAGACACGGAGGACACGGAGGAAAAAACACTCGCGCGGCGCAGCCGCAAAATTTCACTTCTCCGTGCTCTCTGTGTCTCTGTGGTGAACCTTTCTTCCTTTAGTTCCGCTCGCACCAGCGCGCCAGCACCTCACCCGCTTCGGCGAAGCGCAGCGCCACGCGCGGCGGCGGGGGCTCGCCGTCGACCCAGGCGGGGAACAGCGTCTCGATCAGCGCCGGAGAGTCGGCGACGCGGTGCACCAGCCCGCGGGCCGCGATCTGCGGATGGTCGGGCACGTCCGCGAGCTCGACCACGGGATGGAAGCAGCAATCCGCGGGATCGATCGCGCGCTCCCAATGCGCGAGCGGCCGGCTCGCGATCAGCGCCGCGATATTCGCGATGAGCGCGCTCTGCGGGCGGGGATCGTCATAGCGCGCGGTCCACTCGTTGTGGCCGACGGCGCGGCAGAACGCCGCCCAGAATTTCTGCTCGACGGCGCCCAGCGTGATGAACTTGCCATCGGCGGTGCGGTAGACGTGGTAGCGCGCGGTGCCGCCATTCAGGATCTGCCCGCCGCGGTCGGGCGCCTCGCCCGCGCGCTGCGCCAGCGTCAGCGGGATCGCCTGCCAAGCGAGCACGGTCTCGGCGAGGCTCACGTCGATGAAGGCGCCGCGCCCGCTCTCGCGCCGCCGGAACAGCGCCGCCACCGCCGCGAGCGCCGCCTGGAGCGCGCTCGCGTGATCAGCCGTGGGCGGATAGGCCGCGACCGGCCGCTCCTCCGTCCCGGAAGCCGCGAGGCCGCCCGCGAGCGCCATATAGTTGATGTCGTGTCCGGCGCGCGCGCGATAAGGCCCGGTCTGGCCGAAGCCGGTGAGCGCCACGTGCACGAGGCCGGCGTTCAAGCGCTCGAGCTCGGCGCGGGCGAAACCGAGCCGGTCCAGCACGCCGGGCCGGTAGCTCTCCACCAGCACGTCAGAGGCGGCGATGAGGCCGGCGAAGGCGCGCTTGCCCGCCTCGGATTTGAGATCGAGCTCGACCACGGTCTTGCCGCGGTTCATGAGCTTATAGGGTGCCGACACACCGTCGGGATCCAGCGGCGGAAACGTGCGCATGGGCTCGCCGCCGGGCGGCTCGACCTTCACCACCTCGGCGCCCAGATCCGCCAGGTGCAACGCCGCCTGCGGCCCCGGAATGAATTGGCTCACGTCGACGACGCGAATGCCGCGGAGGAAGTCGGCGAGGGGCATAGCGGTGCGTCCTTCGACGCGCGCCCATGCCGGGCGCTTGCTCAGGATGAGGTGGAATTAGTTCTTGGCGAAAAAAATCCTCATCCTGAGCAAGCGACCCGAAGGGGAGCGCGTCGAAGGACGCACGATGCGAGCCTTACTCCACGAACTCCGGCTCTTTGCGCGAGGGCTGGGGCGGGGCTTCCTCGAAGCTGAAGACGAGCTTGTCGTCCTTGACCTGGACGTGGACGACGCCGCCCTTGACCAGCTTGCCGAAGAGGAGCTCCTCGGCGAGCGGCTTCTTGACGTGCTCCTGGATGATGCGCGCGAGCGGCCGCGCGCCGAACAGCTTGTCGTAGCCCTTCGCGCCCAGCCATTTCCGCGCGGGTGCGTCGAGCTCGATGGTGACGTTGCGGTCGGCGAGCTGCTCCTCGAGCTGGAGGATGAACTTGTCGACCACGCGGCCGATCGTCTCGGGCGTCAACGACGCGAAGGAGATCACGGCGTCGAGCCGGTTGCGGAACTCCGGTGTGAACATCCGGTTGATCGCCTCCTCGTCGTCGCCCACGCGCACTTCGCTGCCGAAGCCGATCGCGGCCTTGGCGAGGTCGGCGGCGCCGGCATTCGTGGTCATGATCAGGATCACGTTGCGGAAATCCACGGTCTTGCCGTTGTGGTCCGTGAGCTTCCCGTAATCCATCACCTGCAGGAGGATGTTGAAGAGGTCGGGATGCGCCTTCTCGATCTCGTCGAGCAGCAGCACCGAGTGCGGGTGCTGGTCGATGGCGTCGGTGAGGAGCCCGCCCTGGTCGAAGCCGACGTAGCCCGGAGGCGCGCCGATGAGCCGCGAGACCGTGTGGCGCTCCATATACTCCGACATGTCGAAGCGGGTGATCTCGATCCCCATGGTGCGCGCGAGCTGGCGCGCGACCTCGGTCTTGCCGACGCCCGTGGGCCCCGAGAAGAGATAGCTGCCGATCGGCTTCTCGGGCTCGCGCAAGCCAGCGCGGGCGAGCTTGATCGCGGACGTCAGCGCGTCGATCGCCCGGTCCTGGCCGAACACCATGGTCTTGAGGTCGCGCTCGAGGTTCTTGAGCACTTCCTTGTCGTCGCGCGAGACGCTCTTGGGCGGGATGCGCGCCATGGTCGCCACCACCGCCTCGACCTCCTTGGTGGTGATGGTCTTGCGGCGCCGGCTTTCGGGCAGCAGCATCTGCGCCGCACCCACCTCGTCGATCACGTCGATCGCCTTGTCCGGCAGCTTGCGGTCGTTGATGTAGCGGAAGGAGAGCTCCACCGCCGCGCGGATCGCGTCCGCGGTGTAGCGCACCTTGTGGTGGCGCTCGTAGTAGGGCTTGAGCCCGCGCAGGATCTTGACGGAATCCTCGACCGTGGGCTCGTTGACATCGATCTTCTGGAAGCGCCGCACCAGCGCGCGGTCCTTCTCGAAGTAGTTCCGGTATTCCTTATAGGTGGTGGACCCGATGCAGCGGATGTTGCCGCTGGCGAGCGCGGGCTTCAGCAGATTGGAGGCGTCCATCGCGCCGCCCGAGGTGGCGCCGGCGCCGATCACCGTGTGGATCTCGTCGATGAAGAGGATGGCGCCCGGCATCGCCTCGAGCTCGGCGAGCACCGCCTTGAGACGCTCCTCGAAGTCGCCGCGGTAGCGCGTGCCGGCGAGCAGCGCCCCCATATCGAGTGCGAAGATCTGCGCGTTCAGCAGCACGTCCGGCACCTCGCGCTGCACGATGCGGCGCGCCAGGCCCTCGGCGATCGCGGTCTTGCCGACGCCGGGCTCGCCGACGTAGAGCGGGTTGTTCTTGGAGCGCCGGCACAGGATCTGGATGGTGCGCTCGACCTCCGACTCCCGGCCGATCAGCGGGTCGATCTTGCCGCTCTTCGCCTTCTTGTTGAGGTTGACGCAATAGGCGTCGAGCGCGTCGTGGGTGCGCTTGGAGGGCTTCTCCGGCCGCTCCTCCTCGTCGGCGCCCTGGACGCGGCGGGTCTCGGAGCGGCCCGGTGCCTTGGCGATGCCGTGGGAGATATAGTTGACGGCATCGAAGCGCGTCATGTCCTGCTCTTGCAGGAAATAAACCGCATGGCTCTCACGCTCCGCGAACATCGCCACCAGCACGTTGGCGCCGGTCACCTCCTCGCGGCCGGAGGACTGCACGTGGATCGCCGCGCGCTGCAGCACGCGCTGGAAACTCGCGGTCGGCTTGGCGTCGTCGCCGTGCGAGGAGATCAGGTTGGCGAGCTCGTTGTCGACGTAGGCAAGGATGTCGCG